>CALMBS010000347.1 GCA_937860285.1 uncultured Chloroflexota bacterium | reverse complement strand
GGAAGCCCGGCGGTCCATACTCCGCGCTCGCTTTCACGCCGGGAGGCTGGCCGCGACGGTCGCCGGCGGCCCGGCGGACGACCTGCGCGGCCTGCTGACGGGGTTTCGCGACTACTGCCGGGGGGTGTTCATCTCTCTGGACCACCTGCAGCGGGTGTGGGCCCGTTCGGGCAACGTTGACCGTCTGCTGCTCAAGATGTATGACCACCTCTTCGAGGTGTACCCTCCGCGCTTCCCTGCGATACTCGAAAGCACCCTCTCGGAAGAGGAGATGGAGTCCGTCCGGAACCCGGTCCTGCGATAGGGCCCCCGCTCGAGGGCCAGGGCGGGTTTCGTCCCGTGGTATGATATTGCGTAGATCGGTCATGAGCGTCCTGTCCGGGCGAGTCGGGCTGTCAAGGCCCAGGCGGAGGCAAAGCGGATGCGGACTGTCAGAGACCATATCAACAAGCCCGTGGTCACCACTTCAGACGGGAGAAAGCTCGGCAAGATCAGGGACCTGTTCTTCGATGCCAAGCTTACCAGGGGGGCTGCCGTGTACCTGGGGACGAGCGACGTCCTCGGCCGCAAGAAGCTGATGATCGACCGGGACAAGGTGCGGACTGTCGGCACGGACGCGTGGCTGGTGGACAGCGCAGACGTGGTGGTAGCCCCGGGGCAGATCGTCGGCGCCCGGTACTTCGCTGGCCAGGGCGGAGGCCATGGAGGTCATGAGCGAGGGCCAGGGTCCGGCGGCATGACGGCACGTTTTCCGATGGGTGGCGGCGCAGCGGGGATGAAGTAGCCGGCCATGCGTCGAGAAGCCAGGCCTTTGACCCTGCCTGACGGCACGGTCTACAGCCGCAGGAAGGGTTTCTGCCCCTTCTCCACGCCGGCGCTGGAGGCCTACGCACCCATCATCGGGGAAGAGCGGGTGGAAAGGCTCCGGCGGGCCGCCGCGCCGCTCAAGGGCGTTCGAGTGCTGGAGCTGAACGCCACGGCGCGGGGTGGAGGCGTGGCCGAGATGCTGTACCGGTCGGTGCCGTTTCTCAACTCCCTGGGCATCGAGGCCGAATGGAAGATCGTCCAGGGAAAGCCGGAGTACTTCGAGATCACCAAGCGCCTCCACAACATGCTGCAGGGCATGCCGGGGTCTCTCACTCCGGACATGGAGCGGGTCTACCTGGACACACTCGAGGAGTGCATCCGGGCGAACATCCTCGACTACGAGCCGGACATCGTGATCGTCAATGATCCCCAGCCCCTCGGCCTGATGGAGTGTAACGGCAAGGCCCGGGCATCCTGGATCTGGAGATGTCACATCGATATCGACGAAGGGGCGCTCGCGGCCGACGCCGGCCTCTGGGCCTTCGTCACCCGGCTGGTGGAGCGGTACGACGCCGCCATTTTCTCGGCGGCCCACTACGTTGTCTCCCGCTGGCCCCTGCCCAAGTTCATAATACCCCCCTTCATCGACCCGCTCTCCGAGAAGAACGTGGAGCTCGGCCGGCGGAAGATCGAGAAGGTGCTGGACAAGTATCACATCGACGCCTCCATCCCGATCGTGGCCCAGGTCGGGCGGTTCGACCCCTGGAAAGGACTGGACAGGACCATAGCCGCATTCCGCCTGGCCAGGAAGGAGAGGGCCTGCCAGCTGGTGCTGGCGGGGGGGCTGGCCTCCGACGACCCCGAGGGAGAGAGGATGCTGGACGAGCTCCTGGAGAAGACCAAGAACGACAGGGACATCCGCGTGCTCAGGCTCTCACTGTCCGACCGCGTGAAGAACTACCTGGAGGTCAACGCGCTGCAGCGCGCGGCGAACGTCATTATGCAGCCGTCAACCAGGGAGGGCTTCGGCCTGGTGATCACGGAGGCGCTCTGGAAGGGCAAGCCGGTGGTGGCCTCCGACGTGGGCGCCATACCCCTCCAGATCGTCGACGGCCGCACCGGTTTCTTCTACGAGACCCCGAAGAAGACCGCCGGGAAGGTGGTGCACCTGCTGGACAACCCGCAGGCTGCCGCGGCCATGGGAGAGCGCGCCCACAGGTACGTCAGCGATCACTTCCTGCTCCCTGACAGGATGGCCGACTACCTCATGTCGATGGACATGACCCTGCACGCGGCCGGGCGTCTGCCCCGGGAATCGATAGTCAGCTTCCACCCCTGGACCAAGCTGGGCAAACGCCGATGGCAGGGGAAGCCGTCCTCTTCCTAGGCCCGAATCTCCATGGACTCCGCCTGCGCCAGCAGGGTGGTCATGGGCTGCTTCTTGCCGCCAAAGCTGGTGATGGCCCCCAGGGCGATGGCCTTCCTCTGCGCCAGCGGACCTGACGCCGCCACCTTGGACAGGGTGAATCCCTTCACGTTGCACTCGCCGTCCACGATGACGCTGTCCACGGTGGCGATCTCCGTGCCCCCCTCGCTCACTATCTGCCGGCCGCGCAGGCCTCTGGCGGCCACGAACTCCTGCGAGCCCACGATCTGCTCCGGGCCCACGACCACGTCACCGCTGGGCACCAGCCACGCGTCCACGCCGCACACCTGCACCTTGTCTTTCTCGACCAGCAGCTTCTTCCGGCTGAGGATGCCGCTGGCGCCCAGGGATACGGCCACCACCCTGCTGAGCCTGGCGTCGAAAAGGACATCCTTGATCTTGCCGAGCCTCCTGCCGTCCGACGTGCTGATCACCGGCTTGCTGATCTGCTCCTTGACTGTCGGCATCTCCTCCTCCTTCTCACACCCACCCCACGACGGTGGAAGATGGACGCGCATGTGATAGTTGCGGTCGAGCGCTACTTACCATGATATCACGGCGGTGAAAGGGATCGGGGGGGGGCGTACACCTGCAGGCGCCGCCGGGTCTCCTCGGGGGGGGACACCGGCGCCCTACCGCCGGCCCCTCTTCAGGGACAGTATGGCCGCGGCCAGGAAGGCGGCGGCGAAGCCCAGCAGCGCCACGATGTCCACCCAGATGTCCGCCAGCCCCCAGCCCCGCAGCATGACGGAGCGGATGGCGTCCACGGCGTAGGACGGGGGGATGGCGTAGGACAGGGGCCGCAGCCAGTGAGGTATGGCCTCCACCGGCCAGAAGATCCCGGCCAGCAGGAAAGTGGGCAGTATTATGCGCGGGAAGAACTGGATGGCCTGGGCTTCCCTCTTGGCCAGGCTGGAGAGCAGGATGCCCAGGCTCAGGCTGACAATGGCCAGCAGGGCGATGACGGCGAAGGCCAGCACGATGTTACCCACGATCATGATGTCGAAGGCGGTGACGCCGATGACCAGGAGCACCACGGTCTGCAGCATGCCGATGATGCTGAAGGCGATGGCGTATCCCGCCACCATCTCGCTGTCCCGCAGCGGCGTGGCCTGCAGCCTCTCCAGGTTGCCGGAGGTGCGCTCTCCCACGAAGGAGATGAGGGTCAGGAGGGTGGTGAGGAGGAAGACCACGAAGGCCATGATGCCCGGCACGAAGAAGTCCATGAAGCTGGCGCCCTTCCCGTAGATGGGGTCCTCCGTGTCTACCTTCATGGGCAGGTCCTGCCCGGCCGCCTGGGCGGTCTTCAGCACGGCTTCGCTGACGCTCTTGGTGATGGCCGTGGCCACGTTCACGTTGGCCATGTCCTCCCTGAGGCTGATGGTGGTGTCCCCCTGGTAAGAGGGGTCCTCCCTCTTCATGTAGATGCTCCGGGTGAAGTCCTCGGGGAAGACGATCACGGCGTAGGCCTCCCCGCTCTCGACGCGGCGGACCCCCTCGTCCATGCCGGCCACGCGGTCGACCTGGAGCACCCCCGGGTCCAGGTTGGCGATGATGGCCTCCGGCAGCGACAGGCGGACGCCGAGCCCGGGGACGGTGTAGCCCTGGTCCAGGTTCACCACCGCCACGTTGACGTCCTTCACTTCTCCGCTGAAGGCCAGGCCGAAGACGCACATGGCGACCACCGGCGCCAGGAACATCAGGGCCACGGTGCGCCGGTCGTGCCGCAGGGCGC
>CALMBS010000346.1 GCA_937860285.1 uncultured Chloroflexota bacterium | reverse complement strand
TGATTGGCGATTGTAGAATATAGGACCGTGGGGCGGAGACTGTCAATCCCCCCGCAGGCGCTGCTCACTCAGTGAACTTGAACTGGCCCAGGCGGAAGACCCTCAGACACGCGCTGGCGACGTCCGGGTCGTACAGGGTATCGCTGTTGCACGCGATCTCTTCCAGGGCGTTCTCCAGGCCGAGGGCGGGCCGGTAAGGGCGATGGGAGGACATGGCCTCGACGACGTCGGACACCGCCAGGATGCGCGCTTCCAGGAGGATCTCCTCACCCCGAAGGCCCGACGGGTATCCGGACCCGTCCATCCTTTCGTGGTGCTGGAATATGATCTCGGCGATGCCCCCGAAGGACTCTACATTCTTCAACACGTCGTAGGCCACCCTGGGGTGGGTCTTGATGACGGCCAGCTCCAGTCCCGAGAGTCTGCCGGGCTTGATGAGGATCTCGGCCGGCAGAGATATCTTGCCCAGGTCGTGAAGGAGCCCTGCAGTGCGAATGAGGCGGATACGGTCGCCCGGCAGGCCCAGCTCCGCCGCTATGGCGCAGGCGAGCTGGGCCACACGACGCTGATGGCCGGCGGTGTAGGGGTCCTTCGTCTCGGCCGTGGAGGCTATGGCCTGGATGGCGCTCTCTATGGTCCTCTCGAGCACCTGCAGGCTGTCATGCAGCTCCTCTTCGACCTTCTTCCGTTCCGAGATATCGCGCAGGACCCCCACGATCTCCATCGGCCGGCCGTTGGCATCCGGCAGGAAGGCCACCGTCGTGTCCACCCAGACCGGGGATCCATCCTTGCGCCTGAGCTGCAGCTCCAGCCTGCCGCCCCGGGGCGGCCTTCCCGGCCCGGCCTGGACGAAGGCCAGCGCCCGGCCGAATGCGTCCCTGGCCGCTTCAAGGGAAGGGCCGGTCAGCATGGTCTCCGGCGTACCCATCATGGCCTCGTCAACGGTGTAGCCCAGCAGACGACTGATGGAAGGGCTGAGATACTCCGGTTTGAACTTCAGGTCGGTGACCCAGATTACGTCCGATGCGTTCTCCGCCAGGAGGCGGTAGCGCCGCTCACTGTCCTCGAAGGCCTGCTCGGTCTGCTTGCGGTCCGTGACATCCCTCAGCGAAATGAGGCCGGCGGCCCTCCCCTGGTACTCGGTCTTCGTTCCCAGGGCACTCAGCCATACGGTGCTGCCATCGGTCTTCCGGGCTCTCAGCTCCATGGTCTGGCGCATGTCCTTCTCGAACAGGTACTCGGACATCATTCCGGCCACCCGCTCTCTGTCCTCCGGCGGGAGGTAGTCCAATGGGTTGATTCCCACCATTTCGGCGGGGGTGTCAAAACCGAAGATCCGGGCGGCGGCCTGGTTGGCCACGGCTATGCGGCCGGTACTGCGGTCGATCACCTCCATCCCATCCCGGCTGTTCTCGAACAGCCTGCGGTAGCCCTGCCTCGTCTCCTTGAGGGCCGCCGTCGTTCTGGCCTGCGCCGAGTTCTCGACTACCTGCCACATGCCCAGGTGCTTTATCAGAGCCAGCCGGTGATTGGCCATCACGCTCAGGGATTCGCGCACACCGCACGCGCTGAGAGGATAGCTGCAGATGGCCACCGCCGGGTGGTGGCCGATGAGGCTGTCCACTGCACCCTCGTACCGGGCAAGATCCTCCCAGCCCTCGCTGCACAGCGCCCCGACGTTGCCGGAGGCCCTGAGGCCGCTGTAGCCATCCTCTGCCATCGCCGTGATTCGGCTGCGGGCGGCGTCCAGAGCGCTCTGCGGAGCAAACGAGCCATCCGGAGAATACCAGGCGGTCCAGGGGACTATCTCCATCTGCCGTCGCTGGACAAGGCTGTCGAAGCGGGGCACCGCCCCCATCATGGCTTTGCGGGCTTCGGATTCGCTCAGAGGTTCGGCCGTGATCCAAACGCAGAGCTCGTTGTTTTCCAGGCCCGCCTTGAAGAAAGGCACCAGGACCTCCAGCAGGTCCTGCCTGGTTTCGTAGAAGTGGCAGAGATGAGTGCCCCAGGGAACGCTGCCGACGATCGGGATTCCTGTGTTCGCAGCTCGAGTTGTCATCAAATCCGCCTCCAGGTGTGAGTGGTACCGAGTGCGTAGACGACTCTGGTCCGATGATTCACAGGCGAACCATCGCATCTGTCATATAGCATACAATCATCGGTTTGGCAAGGACCAATAGGCCCACGATGGGAGTGCATTGACGGCCGTGACCGCTTCCGTCATATGCAGACGAGCATCTGGCACGTTACCTGGTCAAGTGGGCAAGCGGGAAACCCGGCGAACGGCGGGGGTCCCGTGGGGGTATGTCGCATAGATTCGGTCCGGGCCTGGGTGCTCAAGCTGCCGCTGCCGTCGCGCTCTCTCCGCGGGGGGGGGCAGGCAATCCAACAAGTCTGGAAAGGAGGCAGTCACGGGTGAAGATTGTCGCGGAGAATGAGCACTACATACTTGCGGTGGACCCTGTCAGGAATCGCGTCTACCTCACTCTCATCGGTTTCTGGAAGAGCCGCGCCGTTGCGCCAAGATACCTCGAGGATCTGAGGAGGGCGACGCGGGACGTGACCAGGGGGTACACCATTCTCACGGATCTCACCAAGATGAAGGCGCCACCGGCGGACGTTACCGCCATGCACACGGAGGCGCAGCAACTCCTGGTTGCGGCTGGTTTGAGCAAGACGGCCGAGATCCTGGGCGAGGACATCATTGCCAGGATGTCGGTCGATCGCATCTCCCGAGTGTCAGGAATGTACAAGGGGACGTTCGACAACTGGAGAGAGGCTGAAAGCTGGCTGGATAAGGTAGAGGTGAGGTAGCACCAGCGCAACAACCGGGCAAAGGCGGAACGGCCCCGGGCCCGAAACGCATCCCTACGGCGTTAGTAATAGGATTGGCTGTCTGCGAAAGCCGACACTACGGTTTCATGGTGCCGGCCGCTCAGGCGGCATCGCTCTGCCTGCCAACCCATCCCGGATTAGTGCCCGAAGTGGTCTGCTGCCTGAAGTATGAGCACACGGTTGGATCAGACAACGGCGTGCGGTTCACCAACCGTGACCTGCAGGTACAACCGGAAGGGGGACAGGCCGAGCTACGCTCGAGCCCAAGTGCCGTTGCATGAGGCTTCTGATGGCCAGTTGGCCATGTACCACAAGGGGCACTGCCTCGTTTCCTGGGATGTCCCTTCAGATGCCGCTCACCTACCTAGCCACGTGCGCCGCGCCCGGCAAAGGGGTCTCGCGGGATGCCCGCCAGCCCGGCATCCC
>CALMBS010000345.1 GCA_937860285.1 uncultured Chloroflexota bacterium | reverse complement strand
GATCGCCCGGATCGAGAACGGATTCGGCAGCAGGGCCTCCTACTTGTTCAGGCACAAGCGCGGCATCTTCCGTCCGGACGTGATGCGGCTCCTGGCCGGCATGGGACACGAGGTGGGCTATCACTACGAGGCCATGGACAAGGGGAAGGGCGATTCCGGGAAGGCCATCGACATCTTCGGCCGCGAGCTGGCCGCCTTCAGGGAGGTGGTGGAGGTCAAGACCATCAGCATGCACGGCAACCCGCTGACGCGGTGGGACAACCGCGATCTCTGGCGCGATCACGACTTCCGGAGCTTCGGGCTCACCGGGGAGGCCTACCTCTCGTTCGACCGGTCGCGCATCGGCTACCTCTCAGACACCGGCCGCACCTGGGGTCCCCGGTTCAAGGTCAAGGACTGGCTTCCTCCCCGGCCCGGGTCCAGCGATCCGCCATATCCCGTCCCCAGCGTGGACTCGACGGACGACCTCATCGCCCTGCTGCGAGAGCAGCACTGCGACCACCTCTACCTGAATACGCACGCGGGCCGATGGGCAGACGGCCCGCTGGACTGGACCAGGCACTACGCGGAGGACCAGGCGGTGCGCCTGGTGAAACGCATCCTGGCCCTGGTGCGCCGCCCCGCGGCGCCCCCGTGATCGGCGGGCGCCAGCACGTGTATAATGAGACCGGCACGGAGGTAACCCATGACCACTGTCGAAGTCAACGCCACCGTCCCCGTCGAGGAGTGGCGGGCCTTTGTGGACGGCCGGCCCGAGGCCACCTACGCCCACCTCCCAGGGTGGCAGGCAGTCCTGAGAGACACCCTGGGGCACAGGCCCTACTATATCTTCGCCCGCAATGAGGCCGGGAAGCTCTGCGGCATCCTCCCGCTGTTCCACGTCAGAAGCATCATGTCCGGCAGCCACCTGGTGTCCACCCCCTTCGTCAGCGAGTGCGGTCCGGCAGCGGAATCGGACGAGGCCCTCAAGGCCATGGTGGACCGGGCGCAGGCCCTGTGCCAGGAGCTCAGGTGCCGCTACATGGAGATCAGGGTCTCGCGGGAGCTGCCCGTGGACCTGCCGGTGAACCAGTACTTCTTCACCTACTTCGTGCCGCTGGACGAGCCCAAGAAGATGTGGAAGGCCCTGGACCACCGGACCCGGAACGCGGTGAACAAGTCCCGCAAGGACGGCGTGGTGGTCAAGACGGACGGCTCGGAGGCGGCTATGAGGGCCTTCTTCGAGGTCAACCTGCGGACCAAGACCAGGCTCGGGTCACCGGCCCACCCTCTGAGGTTCTTCCAGGCGATGCAGCGGGAGCTGGGCGACTGCTTCCGGCTCTATTCCGCCGAGTACCAGGGGCGGGTGGTATCGGCCGGGGTCGCCATCCGCTACAACGGGGTGGTCAACGCCACCCACCAGGCCTCGGACCACGGCTACCTGGAACACCATCCCAACGACGCAGTGTCGTGGCAGGAGATGGAGGACGGGGGCCGGGACGGCTTCCGCTACCTCGATTTCGGCAAGACGCCGGCGGACAACCCCGGGCTGGCCCAGTACAAGAAGAAGTGGAAGGCCGAGGAGAAGAAGCTGTACTACTACTACTACCCCAGCGTGCCGAAGCTGATGGGATCGAACCGGCAGGGGACCAGGTACAAGGCCGTCACCGGGGTGTGGAAGAGGCTGCCTCTGCCCGTCGTCCGGCTGCTGGGTCCCTTTGCCTTCCGCCAGCTGGATTAGCCGCCGGCGGTCAGACTGCACGAGGCTGGTGAGACAACGATGAAGATCCTGGTCGACCTTAACCACCCGGTGGATGTCAACTTCTTCAAGAACGCCATCAAGCTGTGGTCGACGCAACACGGCTGCCAGGTGGATATCAGCCTGCAGCCGCGGGGCAAGCTGGTCGCCATCCTGGGGAGCGAGCTCCCGGGGTACCGCTACACCTCCATGGGCACCTTCCAGAAGACCATGGCCCGCAAGCTCCTCATGCACGCCTGGCGGTTCCCGCAGTTTCTCAACCATGTGCGCCGCGGCCGGTACGACGTGGTCACCTCCTTCGGAGGCATCGTGGTGTCCCACGCCACCTGGCTGCTGCGGAAGCCCAGCGTCATCTTCGATGACGACATCGAGTACGGCATCGGCTACTGGCCCTACAAGCCCTTCGCCACGCGATTGCTGCTGCCGGCCCAGATACCGGCCAGCGGCCAGAACATCATGCGGTACAAGGGGTTCAAGGAGCTGGCCTATCTTCACCCCAACTACTTCCGGCCCGACCAGGGGGCCCTCGCCGAGTACGGCCTGGAGCCGTCCGGCTACGTCTTCGTCCGCGAGGTCAGCAAGGTCAGCGGGAACTACGCCCACCTGGAGACCGGCGGGCTGGCCGGCGTCTGCGCCCGGGTCAGAGAGCGGGGACTGCGGGTGGTCCTCTCGCTGGAAGACAAGTCGCTTTCGGACCAGTTCTCTCCCCACTGCACCATCCTGCAGGAACCGGTGAAGGACATCTACTCCCTGATGCACTTCGCCCGGCTCACCATCTCCTCCGGCGACACCATGGCCCGGGAGTCCTGCCTGGCCGGCACTCCGGTCATCTACACGGGAGGGAGGTTCATGTCAGTCAACACGGAGCTCACGCGGAAGGGCATCTTCTTCGAGCCGGACCCCGGTCATCCCACCATGGACCTGGTCAACATGATCATCGAGCAGAACGCCAAGGAAAAGACCCGCCAGGTGCTGCAGCAGGCCCTGTCGAGCGAGTGGGAGGACACCACCAGAGTGATCGTATCCAACGTGCTGGAGGCCGGACAGAAGAGCCAGTCCGCCAGGGGGAAACATGGGAAGCCAGGATAAAGCAGCGCCGATGCCGGAAACCATCAGGCAGGAGGACCGGGAGTACTTCGCCAGCCGGCAGGAGAAGGCCGACGCTATCCTGGCGGACATACAGTCCCTGGTTGGGCCCGATATAGGCAGCCGGCGCATCAGCGTCCTCGAGGTCGGGGCCAACAGCTGCTTCATCGCCCAGCGCCTGGCCTCCATCACCGGGTGGGACATCCACTGCCTGGAGATCGAGGCGGAGCGGCTGCTGAAGTACCCGGAGATCTGCCGGTCGTTCAAGTCCCTCCTGGCCGACGCCACCGCCATCCCCTTCGACGACGGGTCCTTCGACCTGGTGTTCTGCAATCACACGCTGGAGCACATCGTGCCCTACCAGGCCTGCATCAGCGAGATGCTCCGGGTCACCCGGCCGGGAGGTTTCCTCTACCTGGCCTTCCCCAACCGCGACCGCCTGGTGGACGAGATCGGGTTGTCCCCGGCCAAGACGAAGGCCAACCTGGCCTGGTACTTCGACCGGGCCTTCCGGGCCTTCACCATCGAGAGCCGGGTCAGGCACCACATCGGCCTGGGATACGGCCAGGTCAGCGCCGCCTGCCGGGGGCAGAAGGTGGTCTGCCTGAGCAAGGGCCACGCCACCCGCTACCTGGGGAAGACCGCCCGGGGCATCGCCGGGCGGGTCCCGGCCGCCGTGTTCGACCGCTTCTCCCCGGTCGGCGTCTACCTGGTGGAGAAGCGCTAGCCGTGGTCGTCGCCATCGTCGAGGCCATGGACCCCGACTCCCCGGGGATCGGAGGCGGGGAGACATACTCGCGCAACCTCCTGCAGTACCTGCTCAAGACGGGCATCCGCACCTTCTTCGTCGGCGTGTCGGCGGCCCGGGGCCGGGTGACGGAGGGCAACCTCACCTTCCTGCCGGTGACCAGCAAGACGACCCTGGGCAACCAGGGATTCGTGCTGAGGATAGCCCTGAGCCGGGCCTTCGCGGCGCTGCCGCCGGGCGCCATCGTTCACGTCCAGCGCCCGGAGTACGCGCTGCCCTTCGTCCTGTTTTGCCATCGGTGCCCCAAAGTAGTTACACTTCATGGAAGGATACTGCACGGGGTCAGGCTGAAGCAGTCCCCGACGGTGGCCCGGGCCTACAGGATGGTGGAGTCGCTTTGTCTGCGGCGCAGCGCCGCCGTGATAGCCGTCGATGATGGCACCAGGGAGTTCTACGAAAAGGAGTACCCCTGGCTGCGGGGGCGGATCCGCATTGTGCCCATCGGCATAGACCTGTCCCGGTTCCAGGTCATGGACCGCGCCGCCATGAGGGCCAGGCATGGCTTCGGCACCGCGGAGAAGGTGGTGATGTTCGTCGGCCGCCTGGAGATCGAGAAGGACCTGGGATTCCTTATCGAGAGCTTCCGCTTGGTCATCCCCCGGGTGCCGGAGGCCCGGCTGGTGCTGGTGGGCGACGGCCGGCACCGGGCGCAGCTGGAGGAGTTGGCCCGGGACCTGGTCCCGGAGAAGGTGCTCTTCCTGGGGGCCCGGCCGCCGGACTCCATCCCGGAGTTACTTAACTGCGCCGATGTGCTAACATTGTGCTCAATGTACGAAGGCAGCCCGACGACGGTCAAGGAGGCCCTGGCCTGCGGCGTTCCGGTGGTGACCGCCCCCGTGGGGGATGTGGCCCAGATCATAAGGGAAGAGGCCACCGGGCGCATCGCACCCAAGGATCCGGCCCAGTACGCCGCGGCTATCGTGGAGGTCCTGTCCCACACCGATCCGGATGGCGTCCGGCAGGCTTGCCGGAGGGCCGCGGCCGAGTTCGGGTTCGACCGGATCGGCGAGCGCACGGTACAGGTCTACGGGGAAGTGACGGCCCCTGAGGTAACTGCATGAGAAAGCCCTGGGTGGACCACCGGAAGATGCCCGGCGCCAGCAAGTCGGATGTCACGCTGAAGCTGCTGGCCCTGGTGTGCGTCTTCTTCGTGATCATCGCCCTTCTCCTGATGTACCAGTCCCCCGCCACCGGATACGAGCTCTCGATCTACAGCGCCACTCCGTCCGGCGTCTGGCTCCTGCTGCTCCTGAGCCTCCTCGGCGGGATCGGCATCGTGGTCCACGAGCTGGCCACGGGGAGATACGAGGAGTCGCGGACCTACCTGGTCGGCTTCGCGGTGATCATGCTGACCGCCACCGCCTTCCTCTGCCTGCCGGTCATCCGGGACTACTTCTCCTGGAGAGGCGACCAGCTGGCCCACATCGGCTTCGTCAAGGACATCGCCGCCGAGCACAGGCTCCCCGGCTACAACCCCTACCCGATAACGCACACCGTGCTCTACGAGCTGTCGACCGTCCTCGGCTGCTCGATAGACAAGGCGGTCAACCTCAACACGCCCCTCATCTTCATCGTGTTCGTGCTGGTGACGTACCTCCTGACCACGGTGGTGCTGCCCAAACGGGGACAGCAGCTCATGGCCACCCTCTTCGCCGCCGCCAGCCTGGCGGCGCTCAGCCGCTTCAACCTGGTCCCGAATACCTGGTCCATACTCCTGCTGCCGCTGTTCTTCTACTGCTACTTCCGCCGGGAGGAGCAGCCTTTCAAGATACTCCTGGTAGTGCTGATCCTGGCCTACCCGTTCCTCCACCCCCTGTCGGCACTGATGATCATCGTTTCACTGGCCGCCATCGAGTTCCTGAAACCGGTCTACTCGCGGCTGCTGCGGCGCGCCGGGGTAGAGGTGCCCGCCTGGATAGGCATCGGGCCCGTCATCTGGCCGCTGGCCATGGAGCTGCTCGTCTTCCTGCCCTGGGTGTTCACCCGCTCGGCCTTCCGCAGCAACGTGGACGCCCTCTGGTGGCAGCTCATCAACTTCAGCGGTTCATCCCAGGGGTCAAGCGCCATGGGCAAGCTGGCCAAGGTCGACCTCGACGCATGGGGCATCTTCATGATCATAGTGAAGCTCTACGGCGAGATCTTCCTGGTGGGCGTCTTCGCCTGCATCGGGATCCTCCTGGTCTACCGCCAGCTGCGCCGGGGCGGCGGGGACGACGCGGGCGAGGGACAGACCTGGACCCGCGACGCCAGCCAGGAGCCGGCCAGTGAGGAGCCTCCCGACGGCACCGGGAACCGCATCCGCCTGGTGTACGTGGGAGTGCTGTTCGTGCTGTCCACCCTGGCCTACTTCGCCTTCTATGCCGGGGCACCGGGGGCGGAGTCGCTCTCCGCCACCAGGATCGTGGTCTATGTCGAGGTGGCCGCCGTCCCTCTGGTGGGCTTCGCCCTGTGGGAGATAGCCAGCCGGGCCAACGGCCGGAAGCTGGCCTGGGGCTTCGTGTCCGCCATCATCATCGTGGCCGCCGTTCTCAACGTCCTGGGCCATCACAACGCCCCCTACCAGCTTCGCCCCAATGACCAGGTCTCCCACTCGGACATCGACGGCATGGAGTGGCTCCTTTTCGAGAAGGACCCCACTACCTACACCTTCTTCATCATGTCCTCTCCGGACCGTTTCTCGCAGGCCATACTGGGGGCCACGGTCACCTCCACCAGGACGGATGTCAGGGACATCTCCTGGCTGCAGTTCAGGGACCATTTCGGCTACGTGGCCAGCGAAGGGGCCACGGACAACAGGACCTTCACCACGCTGGGCGAACAGTACCCCGTGGACATATACGCCAACATTAACATGTACGACAAGGTGTCTTACCAGACCGTCTGGCAGAGCCTGGACCGCTTCAACGATGCCGACTTCAGGCTGTTTGAGCAGGACCCAACGGTGAACCGCATATACTCCAACGGGGGATCAGACGCCTACTACATCACCGGCCACAAGCAGGACACCGGCGCCTAGGCGCCTTCGGGCCGGCGCCCCGCCGGCCGGGCCGACTTGGGAGTGAATGGAGTGACCACCGGGCAGTCCGCGAAGCCAGACCGGCCGGGGCAGCCCCATGTGGCCCTGGGGACCGGTCAGAGGTGGGGCCTGCGCCTGGCCGGGGCCGCCGGCGCCCTCGGGGTCATCGACGCCTACGGCCTGCTCCGGCGCCGCCTGGTCCGGTGGTCGGCCTGCATCCTGTCCTACCACCGCGTGGGGCCCGACACCGAGCTGCCCACCGACGTGCCGCTGACGACGCCCGCGGACTTCGAGCAGCAGGTGGTGTACCTCAAGCGCCGCTACCAGGTGATGTCCCTGGCCGCCATGGGCCGGGCCATACGGGCGGGCCAGCCGCTGCCGCGGAACGCCGCCGCCATCACCTTCGACGACGGCTACCGGGACAACTACCGGCACGCCTACCCCGTACTGAAGAAGCACGGGGTCCCGGCCACCATCTTCCTGGCCACGGCCCACATCGACGAGGGCCACGCCTTCTGGTGGGACCGGGTGAGCTACGCCGTCCTGCTCACCACCGCCCGCAAGCTGGAAAGCGACCGCCTGGGGTCTTACGATCTGGGCACCACGCCCGCGAGGTGGGAGGCGGTGAGCACCATGGACGTGAAGCTGAAGCAGATGCCGGACCACGAGAAGAACGAGGCCATCGAAGAGATGGTCCGGAAGCTGGGCGCCGACGTGCCCGCCGCCATGGCCCGGGATATGATCCTCACCTGGAAAGACGTCCGGGAGATGGCCGCCAACGGCATCACCTTCGGCTCCCACACCGTGCACCACCCCACCCTGATCGGCCTGCCCCTGGAGCAGGCCCGCCAGGAGATCGCCGACTCCAGGAGCCGGATCGAAGAGATGACGGGCCAGCCCTGCGACACCTTTGCCTACCCGGACGGGCGGGAAGGCAACGTCAGCCCCGCCATCAAGTCCATCCTGGCCGAGAGCGGCTACGTCTGCGCCGTGTACGCCCTCCCCAACCGGCTGGTTGCGCCGGGGGCCGACCCCTTCGGGCTGGCCAGGGTGTCACCCAAGTGGGACTTCACCACCTTCCGGCTCAGCGTCTCGGGACTCTACCCGGACCTGGCCTCGGTGATCAACCGGAGGAGGACAGGATGAGCGGCACCCCGCGGAAATGGATCGCCAGGACCTACCGGGAAGGGGACGAGGAAGGGATCCTGGAGCTCTGGAAGGCCGTCTACCCGGACCGCAGGTACGTGCCCCAGGACTGGCTGGCCTGGTGGCGGTGGATGTACCGGGACAACCCCGCCGGCATGGGAGTGATCGCCCTCGCCGACCATGACGGCAAGATCATCGCCCACACCGCCGAGATACCGATGATGATGAAGATCGGCGACGCCGACGTGCTGGCCGCCATCGGCCTGGACGCCATGACCCACCCGGACTACCGGCGGCAGGGGACGTACGCGGCCACGGTGGAGCTGCGCCGCCAGGAGAGCCAGAAACGGGGCATCCGGGCCGAGTACGCCTTCCGCAGCAAGTTCTCCTATGCCTACCCCGGCCTCTCCGGCAAGGTGGGGATGTTCGACGCCGCCACCCTCCCCAAGGTGTTCCGGCCTCTGGACTGGCGGGCCACGCTGGCGACCCAGACCGGGAACAAGCTGGTCATGGCCCTGGGCCCGGCCGCCGGCCGCCTGCTGACTGCGGTCGTGCTCCGGCCGGCCGGGACGCGCCTGCCGGAGGGCATGACTCTGTCACAGGCGGACCGCTTCGACGACCGTTTCGACCAGCTGTGGGCCAGGGTCTCCGGACGCTACCGGGCCGCCCTGTCCCGAAAGAAGGAGTACCTCAACTGGCGCTACGTCGCCGTCCCGGACCGGCACTACACCATACTGGCGTCCGGACGTCCGGACGCCATCTCCGGCTATGTGGTCTTCAGCTGCGCCGACGCCGACGGGACCATAACCGGGCTGATCGCGGAGGTGGTGGCCGAGTCCCAGCCGGTGGCGGAGCACCTCATCGCAGCGGCGGTGCAGCGCTGCCGGGAGGGGAAGGCGGCCCTGGTCTGGGGCGCCAGGCTGGCGGACACGCCCCTGGCCGCGGCCTACAAGCGGCAGGGCTTCATCGCTGCGCCCCGCTCCAAGACCAAGCTGGTCACCGCCTGCGCCTTCTCGCCCGAGCTGGACGCCGAGCTGCGGAAGCCCGATGCCTGGTTCCTGCAGATGGGCGACTCCGACGAGGCGTGAGCCGTTACGGGCGCTTGCGGCGCAGCAGCTTCGAGGCCATGCCCCCGACCGCACCTGCACCCTGCTTCACCAGGGCGAGCTCATCGGGCCGGAAGAACCTGATGATCAGCAGCAGCAAGGGGAAGGCCAGGATGAGGACTACCTTCAGTGCCCCTCCGATCAGCACCCGGGGCCACCTGGCGGCCGCCCCGGATTCCTTCGGCGCCACGTTGCTGACGTCCACCAGCGTGTCGGCCAGGCCGACCCCGGTGAGGCTGTAGTCGCCGGTGTTGGTCACCACCACCTCGTAGCTGATGACGTCGCCGGGGGCGTCCAGCAGCCCGTCGGGGCCATCGCCGCCGACGTCGGTAACCGTCAGGGCGATCCTGTAGGCATCGCTGTATCTCCTGTAGATGGGCACCTCCAGGCTGTCGCTCCGGGGGGGCAGCTCGGCGCAGCTCACGGTGGCGGTGTTGTCGATGTCGCCGTCCCCGCCGCCATTGTCGTCAATATCGGCCTTGGTTACCGTGTATGTGTATCCCCAGAACCAGCTCTCCCCGGGATCGAGGATGTCATCGCTGTTGGCTGATTTCCGCAGTGTGACATTCTCGGACAGGTCCACCAGAGAATCGGCCAGGCTCACCCCTGAGAGGGGCGCGGCGCCGGTGTTGGCTACCACAACCTTGTAGGAGATGACATCATCCCTGGCATCGACCAGCCCCCCCGGGCCGTCGCCGGCGATATCGGTGATGGTCAGGCGGATGGTGCAGGCCACCTCCCGGGCCACTGGCACGGCCTCTGTGTCGCTGCGGGGATCCAGCTGTTCGCTGCTCACCGTGGCGGTGCTCGTGATGCCGCCTTCCCCCGCGCTGTCGATGTCGCCCTGGGTGACGGTGCGGGCATAGCTCCAGGTCCAGGTTTCCCCCGCCTGGAGTACGCCGTCGTCATCATTGGACCGCTGCAGGTAGTGGCGCACCCCTTGCCCCACCCCAAGGCAGGCGGCGAAGATTACGGCCGTCACCAGGATCAGCATGACCACGCGCCCCCATTCGTAGGCGATGGGGAAATAGCGCTGCGAGTAGAAGTAGGCGCCCACGGGCAGTATGGCATATGACACCAGGGTGGCCACGGCCGCCCCCACGATCCCGAACGGCGGTATCAGGGCATAGCACAGCCCCACGTTGACCACGGCGCCCACGACCATGAGTATGGCCGTGTTCCGGGTCTTGCCCTCGATGTAGATGCCGGCCGCCATCTGAAAGTAGCAGCCGTACAGCACGTAGGACAGCGCCACGAGCGGGATCACCCTGTAGGCATTGTGAAAGGGCGATGTGGCCATGGCCAGCACCAGCTCCTCGCCCAGGGCCGACAGGGCCAGGGCGGCGAAAAGGGCGACCGCCAGGAAGTAGGTGAAGACGCGGGTGTAGGTCTCGGCCGCCCGGGGCTTCCGGGCGGTGGAGAAGAGAAAGGGGAGCCAGGCCAGCTGGATGGGACCCACCAGGATCCCCTGTATCACCATGCCGAACTTGTACCCCAGGGAGTAGACCCCGGTGGAGCTCGTGCCCATGATGTCCTTGAGTATCCAACGGTCGGCCATGATCATCACCCAGGCCCCCAGCCCGGACGGTATCAGGGGCAACCCATAGTCCAGCATGGCCTTCAGGTCCTGCCGGGAGACCCTGATGCCCACCCGCCGCAGGAGGAAGCCGATCAGCACCACACACAGCAGGCCCGACGTGATCAGCTCGGAGTACAGCACGCCCAGCACCCCCATGCCCACTACCGCCACGAAGACGATGTTGAGCGTGACGGACATCAGGAACTGGGTAACGGAGGCCATGGCATACCGGACCGGTGCGCCCCGGGCCCGGAAGACCGTGAGCGCTATGTGAATTCCCTGATTGAAGAAGAGGGACACGAACAGTATGCGAAAGAAGTAGGCGTCCTGGGAGCAGTCTCGCTCTTTCTCATACAGCAGGGAGGACAGAGGACCCGCCGCCAGCTCCAGCAGCACCAGCGCCACCAGCCCCGTCAGCATCATGAAGATTACCGCCGTGCTGGCCACCGTGCGCTTCGCTTCTTCGTCCTCCCGGCCGGCATAGAAACGCAGCATGGCAACACCCATGCCCATGGCCAGGATGATCCCCAGCACCGCCGAGGTGGTGTTGAGGATCTCCATGACGCCGTACCCCTGCGTCCCCAGCTTGTCCGTGTAGAGCGGGACCAGCAGGAAGCCGATCAGCTGGCTCATGACGGTGCTCAGGCCGTAGATGATGGAGTCCCTCGACAGCGAGAAGACCTGCCTGAAGATTGAAGGCTGACTCATAAACCCTGCCCTGCCGTCGGCACAAAACTACAGGGCGGACCGCTGCCGCCCTGTATCATCCCAAACTTCGGACCCGGCGCCCACGGGCGCGCCGGGTCCCGGATGAGGCTCCCGTATCCAGTCAAGCGCGAGACTCCGCCTGTATTCTAGCACACCGCCGCGCGGCCGGCCTAGGGCGGTGTTAGCCGCGCGGCCGGGCCTGTGAGGTTTCTGTGAGAAGGCCATGATGTGTCGCGGCCAGCCTCCGAAAACACTCGGGGACGGTCATGCTGTTAACATCCTGTGACCCCCGGCTTGTCCCTTGAGACATCCACGAGAGGCCCGGGTGATAGACTCTCTTCTCGCAGCAGAGGGACACAGCGGGCGGGGCCGGGAAGGGCGCCCTGCCTGCTCCACAACCACTTGACGATACCTGGAATAACGTTCCTTTGACTCAGCTTGTGAGGGGTGAGTAAATGAGGAAGCTCCTTCTGGCTACCATCGCCGTCATCTCCGTCCTGGCCGGCGCCTTCGCCGCCCTGGGCGGAAACAGCACCCCGGCCCTGGCCGCCGCCTCCTATGGCGCCGGCGCCTACACCGGCTCGAACCCCATCGGCGGAGGCGACGGCTACGTGTCCCCTCACGGCTACTCCCGGGCCACCGCCGACTACGTGGTGACCACCCTCTCAGAGCTGAACTCGGCCATGTCCAAGGCCACCTCGGGTGACGTGATCTGGATTCCGGACGGGACCACCATCGTGGTGCCCAGCGTGGCCAGCGCCGGCAGCCGGATGATCCTTCCCAACGCCCTGGGCAACGGCGTGGTCCTCGCCTCCAACCGGGGACAGGACGGGGCTGCGGGGGGCAAGATCAAGGTCACCGGCACCTGCACCGGCGCCTTCGGCACCGGCATCTACTGCAAGAGCAACTCCGTCATCTCGGGGTTAACCATCGAGGGGCCCACCAACCTGGGCACCGTGGGCTCGGTCGGGGGGTGCTACACCATGTTCGCCCTGAAGCTGTCCGGGTCCCTGAACGTTGAGGTGGAGAACTGCGAGCTCTACAACTTCCCCCAGGGCATCATCTGCATCGACAATATCAAGGGCAGCCCGGGCCAGTCCCTGCAGTGGGACAGCGCCGCCCGGCACAAGATACATCACTGCGAGATCCACGGCGCCCAGGCCCACGGCTGGGGCTACGGCATCCTGCAGTCCAACTACAACGGCAACTGGCTCTCGGCCCTGGTCGAGGCCTGCAGCATCTACGACTGCCGCCACAACATCGCCTGCGACCATGGGTCGGGCTTCAACTACGAGATAAGGTACTGCAACATCGGGGATTCCTGGTACTGGTCGGCCAACAAGGTCGGCGGCACCAAGTACTGGGCCTGCCAGGTGGACGCCCACGGCTCGGGCCACACCACCTCCGGTTTCGCCGGCGGGCACTACGAGGTCCACCACAACACGTTCTCCAGCAACGGCAACAAGGCCAACTGCGGCATCCGCGGCATCCCCAAGCTGGAGCACAACATCTACAACAACTGGACCAGGAAGACCCACAACGGGACGTCCGGGCTGTACCCCGAGAGCGGATATGAGCACGCCTTCATCGGCGGCTGCCTGGTGGACCTGGAGGCCAGCGAGGGCGGCGCCTGGAGCAGCACCCCCTGCGGGCGCTGCAGCTCCAGCACCTACAAGCACCTGGACGAGCACTACGTTTACGTCTACGACAACTGGTACGGCACCTCGGCCCCCCCTTCAACGCCCCATACCAACCATGCCCCCATCCTGAAGTCCATCGGCGCCAGGAGCGTGGTCGCCGGCAGCACCCTTTCATTCACCGTCTCGGCCAGCGACTCCGACGGCGACTCCCTGAGCTACTCCGCCTCCAACCTGCCGTCGGGAGCCACCTTCAGCTCGAGCACCCGCACCTTCTCCTGGAAGCCGGACTCGAGCCAGGCCGGCACCTACTCCGATGTCCGTTTCACGGTGAGCGACGGCTCCCTGACCGACTCCGAGACGATCAGCATCACGGTGACCGTGGAAAGCACCGTCCCAGAGCCGGGCCCCGACCCCGACGTTAACGGCGACGGCGCCGTCAACTCTCTGGACATGATCCGTGTCGGCCAGCACTGGGGCCAGACCGGGGCCAAGGCCTGGATACCCGAAGACATCAACCTGGACGGGGCGGTGAGCGTCCTGGACGCCACTCTCCTCGGCCAGCACTGGACCGGATAGAGCTGCGCGGGGGTGGG
>CALMBS010000344.1 GCA_937860285.1 uncultured Chloroflexota bacterium | reverse complement strand
CCCTTGGACAGGATCGTTGAGGCCCTCTGCCCCGCCGCCTGGGACTGCACAATGGCCTCACCCAGGCTTCGCGGTGAGTGGGCCAGGCCGCAGATGAATATCCCGTCCCTCAGGCAGTCCACCGGCCGGAACTTGGCCTCGGCTTCCTGAAAGAACCCGTCCTCGTCCAGGTCCACGGAAAGAAGCTCGGCCAACCGGTGCTCGTCACGGGGCACGACCGGCGTGGACAGCACCAGCAGATCCGGCTCCATGGCGATCTTCCCCCGGAGCGCCGGCTCCCTGGCAGTGAGCTTGAGCTTGCCCCCCTCGCCAGTGACCTCCGGCTTGCTGTCGAGATCGTAGCGCACGAAGAGGACGCCCTTCTCCCTGGCCTCGGTGTAGTACTTCTCGATAACGCCGTAGCTCATGAGGTCCCGGTAGAACACGACCACATTCACGTCCGGGGCCTGTTCCTTGATGCGGAGGGCATTGATCAGCGCCTCCGAGCAGCAGACCCGGCTGCAGTAGGGCCGGCTCTCATCCCTAGAGCCGACACACTGGATCATGGCCACCGACTTCACCTGGCCCAGGTCGCCGCGCCCCAGCTTGTCCTCGAGCTCGTCCTGCGTGATGACATTCTCGTTCCGGCCGTAGAGGTACTCCCCGGTCCTGAAACGTTCCGCCCCGGTGGCCACCACTATGCTCCCCACTTCCAGCGATGTCCGGGCCCCATCCTGGCCGGTCAGCTTCACGTCGAAACTGCCCGCATGCCCCCCCACTTCGGCCACCTCCGCTCCCTGGTAGACGTGAATGCGCGGATGGCCTTCCACCTTCTCGGCCGTGCTTTTCACGAAGGCCTGTATGTCATTCCCCTCCAGGGTGGTGTGCCATCTCCTGGCCCGGCCGCCCAACCCTTCTCCGCGCCGCAGGATATGGACCTCATACCCCAGATCGGCTATCGTCAGGGCCGCTACCATCCCCGCCACACCCCCGCCGATGACCAGTGCGGACTGCCTGGCCGCCATGTCCGGCACCGCGGCCGGCTCCTGCAGCCTCAGCCTCTCGACGGCCATGCTTATCAGCGCCCGGGCCTTGCTGGTAGCCGCAGCCGGCGTCTCGCGGTTCGGCCAGGCCACCTCCTCGCGGAGGTTGACAACGTGGACCAGGGAAGGATCAATGGCGACCCTCCGGGCCAGCCGTCTGGACATGAAGGGGGCGCACGTTCCCAGCACCAGCCGGTTGGCCTGGTGCTGGTCCATCCTGGCCTTGATCTCCTTTACGGCGTCCTGCTGGCACAGGTAGGGAGAGCGTTCGACATGAACTACCCCGGGCATAGCCTGGCAGGCCTCCGCCAGGCCCTTCATGTCGATGATCGAGGCCACCTCCCGGCCGCAATCGCACAGGAAGATGGCCGTCCTCGGTGGCGCTGTGTCGGCGGCGGGAACCGCCGCTTCCGCCGGCTGGGCCGGCAGGGCAAATCGGGCCGCCCTTCCGGCTGCGGCGCTGGCCCTTATCATGGAGTCCGTGATGTCCTTCGGCCCGGAGGCGGAGCCGCAGACAAAGACCCCCGGCTTGTCGGTGGTCACCGGCGTCAGCTCGTGGACCTCGCAGAAACCGTTCTCGTTCAGCCTGACGCCGACGCACTCCGCCAGCTGCTTGAAGTGCGGCGAAGGCGTCTGGCCCACCGAAAGGACCAGCATCCCGAAGCGCCGCTGTGCCAGCTGGCCGTTCTCTCCCGCCACGGTGATCAAGAGGTCCCCGTTCTTGAAGTCCTGCTTCACCAGCGGAACGCGGGACCGGGTGAACTTCACCCCCATCTTCACGGCCTGCTGATAGTAGCGGTAGTACCCCTTGCCGAAGGCGCGCATGTCCATGTAGAAGATCTCCACCTCGGTCTCGGGCTGCAGCTTCTTGATCAGCGTCGCTTCCTTCAACGCATACATGCAGCAGGCGAAGGAGCAGTACTTCCTCTTCATGTCCCTGGAGCCGACGCACTGCAGGAAGGCCACCGACTGCGGCGCCTTCTGATCGCCGGGCCGCAGCAGCCTGCCCTGGGTCGGGCCGCTTTCGCTGAGCAGCCTCTCCAGCTCGATGCTGGTCACCACGTTGGGATAGCGGTGATGCCCGTACTGTGCGGTGAGGTCAGGATCGAACTCCTCAAAGCCCGTGGACAGGATGATGGAGCCGACTCTGACGGTCTTGGAGGCGGCTTCAGGAGACAGGTTGATGGCCCCCGTGGGGCACGAGGTGACGCAGGCCTGGCATTTGGTGCAGGCGGCCCAGTCGATGACATAGGAATTGGTCGGCATCCACGGATTGCGCAGATAGATGGCCTTGCGCTGGTTCAGGCCCTCATTGAACTGGTCGGGGACCTCGACCGGGCACACGTTGACGCATTGCCCGCAGCCGATGCACCGGTCCGGGTCCACTCCGGAAGGGACCGACTTCAACGTGACCGTGAAGTCCCCCGCATCCCCTTCCACCTTCGCCACCTCGGTCATGGGCAGGATCTCGATGTTGGGATGAAGCAGCCCGCGGCGCAGGCAGTACTGCGACGTGTCGTCCCTGGAGAAGATGGGGAGCATCTTGCACATGCCGCAGTGGTTGTCGGGGAACCAGCGGTCTGTCTGAACCATCGTTCCACCGACATTCGGGTTCTTGTCGCAGAGAAAGACCTTGTGGCCCATCTCGGCCAGGTCCAGGGAGGCCCTCATTCCGGCCGCTCCGGCCCCCACCACCAGGATTGCCTCGCCTTTCTTCTGTTGTGT
>CALMBS010000343.1 GCA_937860285.1 uncultured Chloroflexota bacterium | reverse complement strand
ACCATGACCTGGAGCTGTACTACCGGCGGGCGAAGGCGGCGGAGCTGTACTTCGGTGATGCCGACTTCCAGCGCGAGGTGGTGGCCCAGGAACTGGGGATGTAGGCGGGACGGGGAAAGGAGCGCCATGGACTTTCGGTATACCGCTGAAGAAGAGGCCTTCCGCCAGGAGGTGAGGGACTTCTTCGACCAAGAGCTGCCGCCTGGCTTCCTGGGAGTGGACCCCGGACCCGAGGAGGAGTCCCGGAGCCAGGAATACCGCCAGCTGGGCTTGAGTATGTGGCGCAAGTCCGGTGATCGGAACTACCTGGGCCTGACGTGGCCGAAGGAATACGGGGGCCGCGGGGCATCGGTGTGGATGGAGGCCATCTTCATGCAGGAGGCAGCCTACCGCGGCGCGCCGGTCATGGACATGGCCCCGGCATCGGCCGAGCTCATCCTGCAGTTCGGGACCGAGGAGCAGAAGAGGAGATTCGTGGTCCCCATAGCCAGGGGCCAGGTGAAATGGGCCACGGGCATGAGCGAGCCCAACGCCGGCACGGACACCTTCAACATCCAGCTGAAGGCGGTGGAGGAGGCGGACGGCTACGTCCTGAACGGGCAGAAGATCTGGACCAGCAACGCCCATCATGCCGACTACCTGATGGTGTTCTCCCGGACCGACCCCAACAAGCACATGGGGTTGACGGCCATCGTGGTCGATGCCCGGAGCCCGGGCATAACCATGCGGCAGATCGCCCAGCCGACCGGGATCCCGGCCTTCTGCGAGGTCTTCTTCGACAATGTGAAGGTGCCCAGGGACAACGTCATCGGCCAGAAGAATGGCGGCATGCACCTGCTGCTGCACGCCTTCGGCATCGAGAGGTCCTACGGCCTGCTCACCATCTACAACGCCCAGCGCTACCTGGAGCAGCTGATCCAGTACGCCAGGGAGACGATGGTGGACGGCCAGCCGCTGTGCCAGGACCCCCTGGTGCGGAGCAGGCTGGCCCAGCTGGCCATCGACATCGAGGTGTGCATGAACCTGGGCCATGAGCTGAACTGGCTGGCCGCCAACGGCCAGCCGACGGTGAAGGCCAGCGCCCAGATCAAGATCCTGGGCGGCCAGACCTGCCAGCGGGTGGGCAACGTGGGCATGCAGATCATGGGCCTCTACGGGCCCCTGGACGAGGAATCCAAATGGGCCAGGATCGGCGGCCGGATCAAGCATACCTACATCAGCGCCCTGTCGTTCACCCTGGCCGGCGGCACCACCGAGACCTCCAAGAACCATGTCGCCGGCCGGGAGGGGCTGGGCCTGCCAAAACAGGTCTAGCCGGCATGGCGGTCCGCACGCTTCGAAAGGGGGAAGATGAATCGACTGCTGGACAAGGTGGCCATCATTACCGGCGCCGGAGACGGGATCGGCAAGGGGATAGCCCGCCGCTTCGCTTCCGAGGGGGCCATGACTGTCATTGCCGAGCTCAACGCCGAGGCCGGCCAGCGGACCGCCGCGGAGATATCCCGGGACTTCGGCACCAGGGCCCTGCCCGTGATCACGGACGTATCCAACAAGGAGAGCGTCCTGGCCATGGTCGACACCACGATCCGGTCGCTGGGACGGGTGGACATCCTGGTGAATAACGCCTGGGGCGGGGGCAACAATGCCCGGCTGGAGAAGAAGACCGATGCCCGGGTGGAGAAGGCCCTGCGTATCGGCGTGTTCGGCACCTTCTGGGCCATGCAGGCGGTATTCCCTCACATGCGGGAGACTGGCGGAGGCCGCATCATCACCATGTGCTCGCTCAACGGAGTGAACGCCCACATGTACACCGCCGAGTACAACCTGGCCAAAGAGGCCATGCGGGCTCTTACCCGCACCGCGGCCCGCGAATGGGCCCGGCACAGAATCCTGGCCAACATCATCTGCCCGGCAGCCTCCACCCCCGCTTACGAGGCGTGGCGGCGCAGCAGCCCGGAGAACGCCGCCGAGCTGCTGAAGCAGAACCCGATGGGAAGGATGGGCGACCCGGAGCGCGACATCGGTGGAGCGGCCCTCTTTCTGGCCTCCGACGACTCTTGCTATGTGACGGGCAACACCATCTTCGCCGACGGTGGCAGCCATATCAATGGGGTCTCGTGGGCCCCGGAGATGCCGGACTAGACACCGGCCAGGGCCGGCGCTGCCGGTAAGAGCGCCGATTTGTAAACCGGGGCGCCTTAGGCATAAAATTGAAGATCGAGCCTGCAGAACGATCAGACATGGCAGCTAAGGGTTACATCGAAATAGACCAGGTAATGTGCAAGGGATGCGAGGTATGCATCGCCTTCTGCCCCAAGAAGTCACTATCCGTTTCTGACAAAGTCAACGCCGCAGGATACTTCCCCGCTGCATTCGACAATGGCTCCGGCTGCACCGGCTGCGCTATCTGCGCGGTGGTGTGTCCCGAGGCTGCCATAGAGGTGTGGCGTGAGTAGAGTCCTCATGGCCGGCAATGCCGTAATCGGCGAGGCCGCCATCCGCGCCGGCTGCCAGTGCTACTTCGGCTACCCCATCACTCCCCAGAACGAGTTGACCGAGTACATGGCGGAGCACCTGGGACGGAAGAAGGGGTGCACCTTCATCCAGGCCGAGAGCGAGATCTCCGCCATCAACATGGTCTACGGGGCCAGCCTGGCCGGCGTCAGGACCATGACCTCTTCCTCCAGCCCCGGGATCAGCCTGAAGCAGGAGGGCATCTCGTACCTGGCATCCAACGAGCTTCCGGCGGTCATCGTGAACGTGACCCGCGGGGGTCCGGGGCTGGGCAGCATCTCCGCCTCGCAGTCCGACTACTTCCAGTCGACGCGCGGGGGCGGACACGGCGACTACCGCACCATCGTGCTGGGCCCCTCCACCGGCCAGGAGCTGGCCGACCTCACCCACCGGGCCTTCGATCTGGCGGACCAGTACCGCATCCCGGTCCTGATCCTGGCTGATGCCATCCTGGGCCAGATGATGGAGCCGGTCGAATTCAAGCACGAGGCTCCGGAAGCGCTGCCCGTCAGGCCGGATGCCCTGCGGGGGGCCGCCGGCCGGCCCAGCCGCATCGTCAAGATACTGTCCTCCAATCCGCGGGACGTGGAGGAGCTCAACTGGAGCCTGTACCGGAGGTACCAGCTGATCGCCGAGGAAGAGACCACCAGTGAGTCCTTCATGGTGGATGACGCAGAGCTGGTGGTGGTCGCCTTCGGCATCGGGGCCCGCATCGCCCGGGGCGCCGTCAAGAATGCCCGGGGCTACGGCCTGAAGGTGGGCCTCTTCCGGCCCATAACCCTGTGGCCTTTCCCCACAGAGACCTTGGCGGCCCTGTGCGAGACCTCGAAGAACTTCATGGTCTTCGAGCTGAACATGGGCCAGATGCTGGAGGACGTGCGCCTGGCTGTAGGGGACAAGGCCGATGTCTTCTTCTACGGCCGGCCAGGCGGCGTGGTCCCCACGCCGGCCGAGGTCCTCCGGGTCATCGCCCGGCACTACTACCAGAGAGGCTGCAGCCGGCCATGAGCCAGGTATACACCCGGCCCGCACTGCTCAAGAGGAAGGCCTTCCATCACTGTGCCGGATGCGGCCACTCCGTCATCCACCGCCTGGTGTGCGAGATCATCGAAGAGATGGGCATCAAGGAGAAGACTGTCGGCGTGGCCCCGTGCGGCTGCTCGGTCTTCGCCTACGACTACATAGACGTGGACTTCGCCGAGTCGGCCCACGGCCGCGGGGCAGCGGTGGCCACCGGACTCAAGAGGGCCTGCCCGGAGGCCGTCGTGCTCAACTACCAGGGCGACGGCGACCTGGCCGCCATCGGCACCGCGGAGACCATCCACTGCGCCAACAGAGGCGAGCGCATCACCACCGTCTTTGTGAACAACGCCGTGTACGGCATGACGGGTGGGCAGATGGCGCCGACCACCCTGCTGGGCCAGACCACCACCACCAGCCCCTTCGGGCGCGACTCCCGGATTGAGGGGCATCCGCTGCGGATAAGCGAGATGCTGGCACTCCTGGACGGGGTGGTCTATGTCGAGCGCACGGCCATTAGCTCTCCGGCCAGCATCAGGAAGACCAAGAAGGCCATTGAGAAGGCCTTTCGAATTCAGATGGATGACTTGGGCTATGCGCTGGTCGAGGTCCTCTCTCCCTGCCCCGTCAACTGGAAGATGAGCGTGCTGGAGTCCTGGCAGTGGGTGGAGAAGGAAATGGTCAAAATCTTCCCGCTGGGAATCATCAAGGACACGACAGGGGACCGGTATGCTCATTAAGACTGTCTTCGCCGGCTTCGGCGGCCAGGGGGTCCTCTCCATGGGCCTCAACCTGGCGCAGGCGGCCATGATCGAAGGCAAGCACGTGACCTACCTGCCATCCTATGGCGTGGAGGTGCGGGGAGGGACGGCCAACTGCACCGTGGCCATCTCCGACGAGGAGATCGCGTCGCCAGTGGCGTCCTCGCCCGAGTTCATCGTGGTCATGAGCCAGCCCTCCCTGGCCAAGTTTCAGAACCAGGTCGAGTCCGGGGGCGCGCTGCTCTACAACTCCTCCCTGGTCACAGCCGACATACCCCGGGGCGACATCGAGCTGCTGGGAGTGCCGGCCACGCGCATGGCAGAGGAGATAGGCAATCCCAGGGGGGCCAACATGGTTATGCTGGGGGCGTTCATCAAGAAGACTAACCTGGTGTCCATGGACACCATCTTCGAGACACTGAAGGAGACCTTCAAGACCAAGACCAAGCTGATCGCCACCAACAAGAAGGCCCTCATGGCCGGATATGATTTCGCCGTGCCCAAGAGGCCGGGAGAGGCTTCCACCCGCAGCGCGGCGGGCTGAAGCCCCAGCGCTGATGAGCCGGGCTGGGGCCCCAGCGCCAACGAGTCAGGCTGGGCCAGCATCAGGTGAGGAGTAGAGCATGGCTATCAAGCAGATTTCGATAACCCTGGAGAACCTGCCGGGCACCCTGATGGACATCAGTGAGCGTCTCGGAGTGGAAGGCATCAACATCCGTGCTATTTCGGTAGCGGAGACCCAGGAAGCCGCCGCCGTCAGGGTCGTCACCGACAACCCCGTCAAGACCGTCAACGTCCTGCGCAGCATCGGCCTGGCCGTGATGGAGAGGGATGTCATCGCGGTGGAAGTGCCCGACCACCCCGGCGGCCTGGTGGCGGTGCTGAAGCCCCTGAAGGCCGCCAAGATCAACGTCCTCTACCTGTACCCCTACCTGGGCCGGGGCGAGAGCGACCAGGCCATAGTGATAATGGCGGTGGACAAGACCAAGGAAGCCGTCAGCGTCCTGAAGAAGAACTGGGTCCGCACCTTCGGCCCCGAGATCTACGCGCTGTAGAGGCCTCCCCTGCCAGTCGATGCACTCCAGCGTGCCGGTGCGCCGATCTTTCGGGATGAGCTGTCTCTGGTCGGAGCTGGCGGAACCGTCCGGTTGCGTTTTTCGGCAGGGGTTCCGGTCTATTCGAAGGTGAAGCCCTTCTCGTTGAAGGCCATCAGGCAGGCCTCCACCACCACCGGGTCGTAGAGCGTACCGCCGTTGCGGGCGATCTCCTCCAGAGCCTTGTCCCTGCCCACCGCCGGCCGGTACGGCCGGTGAGATGACATGGCCTCGACGACGTCGGCCACCGCCAGAATCCTGGCTTCCACCAGGATCTTGTCGCCGCTCAAGCCCGAGGGATAGCCGCTCCCGTTCAGCCGTTCGTGGTGCTGCAGGATGATATCGGCCACCGGCCACTGGAACTCGATGCTCTTAAGGATGTCGTAGCCCACCGAGGGGTGGAACCTGATCATGGCCATCTCGGTGGACGTCAGCTGCCCCGGCTTGCTGAGGATCTCGGTGGGTATGGAGATCTTCCCGATATCGTGAAGCAGACCGGCGACGCGGATGCCCGCCACCTGGGCGGCCGGCAGACCCAAGTCCTTCGCCAGGAGACTGGCCAGCTGGGTCACCCTCTTCTGGTGGCCGGCCGTGTAGGGGTCCCTCGTTTCCATGGTGGTGGAGATAGCCTGTATGACGGCCTCCATGGTCCGCTCCAGCTTCCGGAGGCTCTGCTCCAACCGCCTGGCCGTCTCCTTGCGCTCCGTTATGTCACGACCGACTCCCCGGTATCCGGCCAGCTTCCCGTCAGGGCCAAAGAAGGGCACCCCGCTGGTCTCCATCACCACGGGATGGCCGTCCTTGTGCCGCATAACGTTCTCCAGGAAGGCAAAGGGCTGCTCCTGCTCGACACTGGCGCTGAAGGCGGCGGACCCGCGGCGCGCTTCCGCCAGGGGCATGAAATCGAAGGGCGTCTTGCCGGCCATCTCCTGGCTGCCGTAGCCCAGCACGTTGCCCACCTTGGGGCTGACATACGTGTAGGCGCCCCGCCGGTCAACCTCCCACACCCAGTCGCTGGTGGTCTCTACCAGCCCGCGGAAGCGCTCTTCGCTGGCCCGCAGGGCTTCGTCCCTCTTCCTTCTCTCCGTGACATCCTCCACCAGGGCCAGGTAGCCGCTGGGCGATCCGTCGGGTCTGGGCCCCAGTGGACTCACTGAGAGGCGCACCGTCATGGCCCCCGCCCGCCCGATGTTGTACCCGCCTTTTCTCTTGGCGGAATCCAGGTCGATCTCCATCTCTCCGGTGACGACCTTTCCCGCCTGCAGCTTCCTCCTGGCCTTCTCACCCAGCAGAGGATCATCGAGAAGCGATGGCCCCGAGAGCTCCGCGGCATCGGTCACGCCGAATATCCGGGCACATGCCTTGTTGACCGTCAGCGGCCTCCCCGCCGCGTCATAGACCACGGCGCCAACAGGCGACTCCTCGAAGATCGTCCGGAACCGCTCCTCGCTGATCTTCAAGGCATCCTGGGCCCTCTTGCGTTCGCCGATGTCCCGCGACACCCCCAGGAAGCCGACCACCTTCCCTGCCGCATCCCTGAGGTAGCTGACCCGGTTCTCCGTCCACACGGTGGAACCGTCCTTGCGGGGCAGCTCCAGCTCCAGCATCACCGAACGCTCCAGGTCCGACTGTCCCGTCTTCTCCTTCTCCTGTTCCTCGGCCATCACCTTCATGGCCCTCTCAAAGGAGCCGGGGACCACTACCCGGTCCGTCGGCATGGCCATGGCTTCCGTAACGGTGTAGCCCAGGAGGCGCTCCACCGAGGGGCTGACGTAGGTGAACTTGAGGCTCAGGTCCACGACCCAGATGACATCGGACAAATTCTCCGCCAGCAGCCGGTAGCGCTTTTCGCTGTCGATGAGGGCGTCTTCGGCCACCCGCCTCTCAGTGATGTCATGAAGTGTCCCCACAATCCCCATGGCCTTTCCTTCCGCGTCGCGCAGGAAGGTGGCCGTGGCATCCACCAGCCTGGTGGAACCGTCCCGGCAGACCAGCTCCATTTCGAAACCACGGGAGGTCACGCTGCCCGGCTCCCTCTGCTCATCGGCGATGGCCCGGGCCAGAAGGGTCGTAGCCACCTCGAAAGACCGCGGAGTCAGCCTCCTCTCCATGGTGCCCCTCATCGCCTCTTCCACGGTCCATCCCGTCAGGCGGGTGACGGAGGGGCTGAAGTAGGTCGGGAGGAAGTCCATGTTCAGCAGGAAGATGACGTCCTCCACATTGTCCGCCAGAAGGCGGTAGCGCTTCTCGCTATCCCGGAGCGCGTCCTCGGCCTTCCTCTTCTCAGTGATATCCACCAGGGAGACGAGCAGGGCCGGCTGGCCCTGGTACTCGGTCTTGCAGGCCGTGCCGCTGATCCAGACCCACCGTCCATCCTGCGCCCGGACCCTCATTTCGACGGCCTCATTCAGCCTGCGGCCTCCCAGTGCCTCAATCATCCTGCGCGTCACCCATTCCCGGTCCCCGGGTTCGAGGAACTCCAGCGGGTCCAGGCCCACGATATCGTTGGCAGAAGGGAAGCCCCACATCCTTCCGGCGGCTTCGTTGGCCAGCACCACGCGGCCGGTCTGCATGCTGACCACCTCGATGCCAGTCTGGGTACCTTCAAAGAGGCCCCGGTAATTGGCCTCGCTGTCCTTCAGAGCCTCCTCGGCCCGCCTCTTCTCCGTGATGTCCCGGTAGTTGTTGACGATGGCGTTCACCCTGGGGTCGTTCAGCAGGTTGCGTCCCACGCCCTCCGCCCGGCCCCAGGAGCCGTCTTTCCGCCTGTACCGCACCTCCGATGAGACGGCCTCCCCCGGGCGGCCCCTCAACCACTCAAACAGCTCCAGGACCTTCTGAACGTCGTCCGGGTGGAGGACCTCCATCAGCCGGGAGCCGAACAGGCCACTGATCGTCTCTTCGCCAGCGGCCGGTGAGGAGGGGCTTTCGTACACTATCCGGCCCTCGGCGTTGACGACGGCCAGGGCATCGCTGGAGTTCTCGATGAGGGCGCGGAACCGTTCTTCGCTGGCTTCCAGCGCCTTCTCCGCGGCCCTCCGCGCGGTCGTGTCCTCCACCAGGATGAGCCGGGCGGGACGTCCCTCGTGCTCCGTGGGGAACCCCGCCACGGCCACCCGGAGATGCCGTCCGTCACGGGCGACGGCGTCGCTGTCCATCCCCCCCGGCGGTCCCTCCTCAGCCAGGCAGCCGGACACGAAGCTGGCGGCACGCTCCCTCTCTGGCTGGGGAAAGTGGTCCAGCAGGTCCGCACCAGCCATGGCCTCTGCCGAGTCATAGCCGAGCATGACGGCCGCCGCCCGGTTGGCCAGCAGCACGTTGGTGTCGCGGGCGCCGATGATGACGGCGCCCTCCATCAGGTGGTCAAACAGCGGCCACGTTGATACCCTGTTCAGCTTTCGAGGCATGACTCCCCTCGCATCAGGACCAGTGACACCATTATACCGGCGGCGTCAATCTGATCGGATCGTGTCCCAGCAGTCAGGGTTTTCCCTTACATGCCCCGGCGCGCTCCTCAGAACGCGGCCGCCTGCCTCTTCTCGAGGTGATGGCGGTAGACCAGTGGCGCCACCCTCAACCCCGAGTCGACGGCCTGCTGTGAGCCCATGAAGGCCGTGCTGCCGGCGTCGAAGCCGACGTAGAACAGTCCGGCGATGGGGGATCGGGCGGAGGGCTTGTACTTGCCGCACTGCCCTACGGTGACACAGAGCCCGCAAGCCTCGCCACCCTGCCCCGGCAGGACCTGGTCCCGGGTCAGTGAGGACACATGGGCCGGGCCGGTGTACGGCCCCTTGGAGTCGATCGCCGGCACTACCTCCGGGAACATCTCAGCCATCTGCTGGTCCGCCTTCCTCCAGAGGGCCTCTATGGTCTTGTCCTGGGGACTGGACGAGCACGGGGTGCCGAACACCAGCAGCTGCTTGCCGGGAGGCCCCATGTCCGGATCGTAGTTGGTCGGAACGAGCAAGGTGATGATGAGGTCAGCCGGCACCTTGCCCTTTTTGACCTCGTCCTGCCGGTCCAGGTCCCACCACGCATCATCAGCCCACACCTGGTAGAGGCCACAGTCCAGGACGGGTTCACCAAGGACCCAGTGGCAACCCGTAAAGCCGTTGCTGGGCAGGAGGCTTTTGACGTAGCTGACGTAGCCCTTGTCGAAGTGCTGCTCGCCGACCAGCTTCAGGACGGTGGGCTGCAGGCCAGCATTGCTGACCACGATAGGCGCCCGGTACACGGCGTCCTCGGTGACCACGCCGGCCGCCCGGCCATCCTCTATCAGGATCCTGTCTACCCTTGACCTCATCCGGATCTCGCTGCCGCAGTCCTTCACCACCTGGGCGAAATCCTCGGACATGCGGCCGTAGCCGCCTTTGGGATAGCCCAGCGGCTGACCCATCAGCCGCTGGAAGGCCTTCACCACCTCCGACATCGGCACCAGGTCTATCAGACCCACGTTGAAGGCATGGGACAGGAAGGCGAAGTACCCGAAGAACCGGGGGGGCAGGCCCTCGTACTGCTCCAGGTACTCCCGGACGGTGACCTCATCCAGGGCGCTGATGGCCTCCGGCGGCATCATGGCCACTTCGGCCAGTATCTTCATGGCCAGCTCCCGCTGGCCCGGGTCGAGCTGCCACTGGTCGAACAGGATGGTGGGGTCAGGCAGCTGGTACGGGTCCATCCTGGTCACGGACCGCAG
>CALMBS010000342.1 GCA_937860285.1 uncultured Chloroflexota bacterium | reverse complement strand
TCGGCCTTCCGAACGTCGTGGTCACCCTCACCCCCCAGGCACGCCGGCGAACCCCAGAAGAAAGACCCTGTCAGGATGTGTTCGCCCGGTGACAATAGCATCGGCAGGGAGGCGGTGTCAACCGCCCTCTCCCACGCGCCCTACCCGAAGATCACCGGAAAGGCCAGCAGGACCGTCAGGGCAAACGAGGACACGAGCAGGACCGCCAGCAGGTACCCCCAGGACTGCAGGAAGGTGGCATTGAGCGATGCCGCCGGCCCGGTATCACCATGGACCTGATCCGGGAGAAGAGGCCCGTAGAGCGGATTGGGCGACCCGCACTCTGTACAGGAAGCGGCCCATTCGGTCCGCCGCCCGCATGAGGAACAGTACGTCCACACCATCTAACACCCCCTGCGGCTCCCCCCGGGAGCCGGCCATCCATGACCCTGGATGTAAACATAATGATACCATAGTCTGTCCAGACAATCGCACAGGGACAAGTCCGGGGACCTTCGCCGGCCACAGCCGGCGCAGCTTGAAGACCGGGGCCTCACCCCGGCAGTCCGCCGATGGACGCTCCGGACGCCGCCTGGGTCTCACTGGCGAACAGGACCAGGGCAACGGCAGCCAGGACCAGAACGGCCAGCAGCGGGCGGACCACACGGTGCTGGCGCCCCGCGACGGTGAAGACCCCGGGAGATGGCTTCAGCCGTCCCCCCACCCGGTCACGGAGCACGGGCCCCCGGGCCCGGGCCGGCGCACCTGCCCTGGCCGGGCTCCTCCATGTGAGGACTATCAGCCACACCACCAGTCCCACCTCCCACAGACCCGTCCACGGGTTCCGGCTGAAAGCCTCAAGCGCCCTTGGCGCCCAGGTCTGGGCTGACTGAACGTGCAGCCACGTCACTCCGAAGAACCTCTCGGCGTCCCAGCAGAGCCAGGCCCACAGGCCTGACAGGAGAAGGGGCGGCATGATGGCCCTCCACCCCTTGCCCTCGACGCCGCCCATGATCCACACGGCGCAGACCGCCAGGATCTGGACACTGATGAAGGCCTCGTTGTACCACGGCCACCAGTGGTTGTCCCACGGCCACAGCCTGGCGCCGTACACTGAGTGGTAGGTGGTTATGGAGTCCAGGAAGTAGTGGGACGCGAAGCCGCCAATGACCACCGCCGGCCAGCGAACCCACCATGGCTTCCCCTCCGCCACCCGGTAGATCCAGGCCCCCGCCACGACGTGCGTCCCCGCCAGCATGACCCCGCCCCCCAACACTCGTATTATATCATGCCAGACAATGCCCTGTATGCACCATGAGTAGGAATACTTAGCTCGACATCGTGGGTCGTACTTAGTCCCGGCCCCGCAGCGTGGATGCTGTGACCGGGGTCACTTGACACCCCCGGTCAGCCGATGGTACCCTACTATCATTAGCAGTCGCAACTGGCAACTGCTAATTTCGGGTAGAGATATGATTGAGCTGCCTCAGAGATCAAGAACGGTCCTGAAGATCATAGTGGGGGAGTACATATCCTCGGGCGCAGCGGTGTCATCCGACACCATCTACCGGCGCTATTCCCTTCACGCCAGCCCGGCCACCATCCGCCACGAGATGGCCTACCTGGCGGACGCAGGCTTCATCACCCGGCCCCACACATCCGCCGGCGGCGTCCCCTCGGACAAGGGCTACCGCTACTACGTGGAGGACCTCCTGGACGAGGCCCACATTGCCGCCGAGGAGAGGACCGCCATCCGGCGCCGTTTCAAGTCCGCGCGGCAGGACCCGGACGAGTGGGCCCGGCTGGCCGTGTCCATCCTCACCCAGAAGCTGCAGAACATCGCGCTGGCCACACCGCTCCGGGCCCCGCTCTGCCACCTGCGCCACCTGGATGTGGTGTCCCTTGAGGGACGGCTGATACTGGTGGTGCTCGTGCTCAAAGAGGGAAAGACGAAGCAGCGTTTCCTCACCCTGGACCAGGCGGTCCCGCAGGAGGCCCTGACCGCCGCGGCCGGGAGGTTGAGCGAGGCCTGCCGGGGGCTGACCGCGCCGGAGATCCGGCGCACCGCCCTGCCGCTCTCCCCCATCGAGGAGATCATCATGGGCACCATCCTGCGCATGATGCAGGCTGAGGACGCCAACCAGGACGAGCAGTACTACCTCGACGGCTGGCGCTACCTGGTGGCCCAGGCGGGCGCCATCCGGGCCAGCCGCATGCTGAGCCTGGTGGAGGCCCTGGAGCGGCGCAGTATCCTCAGCACCCTGCTGGCCGACCTGGAGGGGACGCCGGGTATCCGGATCACCATCGGCAATGAGAACCAGGACGAGGCCCTGCGGGAATGCACGGTGGTGATATCCAACTACGGCGCCGGCGAGCACCGGGGCGCCGTCGGGGTCATCGGCCCCACGCGCATGCCGTACGGGCGCGTCATCCCCATCGTGCACTACGTGTCCACGCTAATGAGCGAACTGGTCAACGAAACGTATGCTTAACCGAGAGGTCGTCATGGAAGAAGACAGACAGGAAACCGCCGCGGAACTGGCCCCTCCGGACGCCCAGCGGTATCTGGAGAACTGGCGCCGCGCGGAGGCCGATTTCGAGAACTACAAGAAGCGCGTGGAGCAGGAGCGGGCAGAGTCGGCCAAGTTCGCCGCGATGCCCGTAATCATCAACATGCTCCCCATCCTCGATGACCTGGACCGGGCCCTGAAGGCCATCCCGGACAAGCTGGCGCACCTGTCGTGGACGGAGGGCATACGCCTCATCCATCGCAAGCTGCAGGCCACGCTCGAGGCCCAGGGGGTCTGCGAGATCAAGGCCCTGGGAGAGACCTTCGACCCCTGCGTGCACGAGGCGGTGGGGCAGGCGGCCGGCGAAGACGGAAAGGTCATCGAGGAGGCGCAGAAGGGGTACACGCTGCGCGGCCGCGTGATACGCCCCGCCTGCGTCATAGTAGGCAACGGGCAGATACAGGGAAAGAACGAACCGGAACCATCTCACGATTCCGATGATACAGGAGGGTAAACATGGCAAGAGCAGTTGGAATTGACCTGGGGACCACCTTCAGCGTGATAGCCACCATGCAGGGGGGCGACCCGGTCATCATCCCTACGTCCGAGGGCGAGCGCCTTCTCCCGTCGGTGGTGGCGGTGAGCAAGACCGGGGAGCGCCTGGTGGGCTGGCTGGCCAAGCGGCAGGCAGTCACCAACCCGGAGAACACCATCTTCAGCATCAAGCGGCTGATGGGCCGCAAGTTCAAGGACCCGGCCGTCCAGGCGGACATGAAGAAGGTGCCTTACCGCATCACCGAGGCCCCCAACGGGGACTGCCGGGTGGTGATGGGCGGCAAGGAGTACAGCCCCCCGGAGATATCGGCCATGATCCTGCAGAAGCTGAAGACCGACGCGGAGGCCTACCTGGGCGAGAAGGTGACCGACGCCGTGATAACGGTGCCGGCCTACTTCAACGACAGCCAGCGCCAGGCGACCAAGGACGCCGGGGCCATCGCCGGGCTCAACGTCATCCGCATCATCAACGAGCCCACGGCCTCCTCCCTGGCCTACGGCATGGACAAGAAGAAGGAGTCCATCGTGGCCGTCTACGACCTGGGCGGCGGCACCTTCGACATCTCCGTGCTGGAGATGGGCGAGGGCACCTTCCAGGTCAAGTCCACCAGCGGTGACACCCACCTGGGCGGCGACGATTTCGACCAGAAGATACTGGACTGGCTCTGCGACGAGTTCAAGAAACAGGCCGGGATCGACCTGCGGCAGGACAAGATGGCCCTGCAGCGGGTGAGGGACGCCGCCGAGAAGGCCAAGAGGGAGCTCTCCACCATGCAGCAGACGGAGATCAACCTGCCGTACGTCACGGCGGACGCCTCCGGACCCAAGCACATGAACACCGTGCTCACCCGCTCCAAGATGGAGCAGCTGGTGTCGGACCTGGTGGACAAGAGCATCGGCCCCTGCCGCCAGGCCCTGCAGGACGCCAACCTGACGCCGGCCCAGGTCAACGAGGTCCTGCTGGTCGGCGGCCAGACCCGCACCCCCCTGGTGCAGGCCAAGGTGGCCCAGTTCTTCGGCCAGGAGCCGAAGAAGTCCGTGAACCCGGACGAGGCCGTCGGCCTCGGCGCGGCCATCCAGGGCGGCGTTCTCAAGGGAGAGGTGAGGGAGGTCCTCCTCCTGGACGTGACCCCGCTGACGCTGGGCATCGAGACCCTCGGCGGCGTGGCTACGCCCCTCATCCCGCGGAACACCACCATACCCACCAGCAAGAGCCAGGTCTTCTCGACGGCGGCCGACAGCCA
>CALMBS010000341.1 GCA_937860285.1 uncultured Chloroflexota bacterium | reverse complement strand
CGATTGAGCCGGGGCAACTGGTCAGCCGAGTAGTAGCGGTAGCCGGTGAAGCGGTCCACCTCCACGGGCTTGAGCAGCCCGATCTCGTCGTAGTACCGCAGGGCTTTCACCGATACCCGGCTGAGCCTGGAAAAGTCGCCGATCTTCAGCATGGGCACACTCCCTATTCAATTGTGCGTGATGGCCATCACGGAAAGGGAGTATAGACCCTCCCGTAACCGGAGAGTCAAGGGGGTCAGAGCGACGTGATCCGCTCAAGGGCCCGGGCCACCAGGGCGCTCTTCTCTTCCTCGGACATGCCGGCGGTCCCCTTCTCCATCAGCCTGGAGATCATGTCCAGCACGAACTCGGCCCGCTCTTCCTTCGGGATGCCCGGCAGCATCATGTCGACGCAGCCCGGCATCATCTGCGTCATCATGTGGCCCATCATGGGAGGCCCCTCCGGGTGGTGACCATGCGCCGCGGGCGGCGCCCCCGGGGGCCTGGGCCCCGCTTTTCCGGCGCGGCCCATCATGCCCATCATCATCCGGGGCATCATGTCCGCCATGTTGATCCCTTCCATCATCTTCGGCATCATCCGCTCCATCATCTGCTGCCTGTCCTCGGCAGTCGTCCCGGCGAAGAACTTGTCCATCATCTTCTCCATCATGGCCTGCCGGTCCTCCCGGCTCATGCTGCCTATCATGGCTTCCATCATTTCGTCCATACCGCCCATGGCTGCTGTGCCCCTCCTTCCCTTCAGTCGGCGCCGGCCCCTATGGCTGCTCGTTCAGGATGGCCTCTATCTCGCCGCGGGCCCCGGCCACCACGTCCCGGACACGGCGCATCGTCTTCCCGTCCAGCGTGCGTGACCGCTGCCCGATGAGGCGCGCCACCGCGCCGATGTCGGCCATTGTTTCCCGGATCTCCGCCGCATTCTGCGGGTTCCAGTGGCTCCGCATCCGGCTCTTGATGCATTCCGCGGGCTGGCCCTGCTCGGCCAGGAAACTCCGGCCTTCCGGGGTGATCGTGTAGACCTTCTTGGCATCCCGCTGCTCGGACGTCACATACCCCATCTCCTCCAGGAGCTGAAGGGTAGGGTAGACGGCCCCCGGGCTGGGGGCGTAGAAGCCGTGCGAGCGCTCCTTCAAGGTGGTGATCACCTCGTAGCCATGCATCGGTCCGCTCTTCAGCAGGTCGAGTATCACGTATTTCAGGTCCCCCTTCTGGAAGGGGCTCTCGGACCACGGTCCCCAGAATCGCCGGTGCGGGTGAAACATGCTGTCTTCTCCTTTGCCGATCCGCTTCTGCCGGATATATCGCGATATATCGCGATATACCAAGACATATCATAGCTACCGAACAGGGCTCTGTCAAGGGGGCGAATTGACTCATAATAACTGTTACCGAAACTGGTATCGTTGCGTCAAAGGAAGTGTTACCGAAATTGGAGGCGGCGATGACCAGAGCAGGTGTCAAAGAGTATGTGGAGGCTGTCAGGGAGAGGTACTGGGGTGCCTCGAAGAGGGAGAAGAGCAAGATCCTTGATGAGTTCGTAGGGGTGGTGGGATGCCACCGGAAGTCCGCGGTCAGGCTGCTGGGGCGCCGGAGACCGGCCCGCCGGCCTAACAACGGCCGCCGGAGGGTATACAAGGGGGAAGTGGTCGACGTGCTCAGGGTGGCCTGGGAGACGACTGACCACCTCTGCTCCAAGCGCCTGCAGCCGTTCCTGCCGGAGCTGGTTCCGGTCCTGCGCCGGTGTGGAGACCGCCCCATCAGTCCCGAGGTGGCAGACCAGCTGTGCCGCATGAGCCCATCCACCATTGATCGTCTGCTTGGACCCTGGCGCCGCTCTGCCGGACAACATCGCTTCTCTTTCACCAAACCGGGGACCCTGATCAAGGATTCCATACCGATTAGGACGTTTGCCGATTGGGATGATGATCGTCCCGGCTTCCTGGAGATGGATCTGGTGCATCATTGCGGCGAGAGCGATCAGGGTTTCTATCTCACCACCCTCAGCACCGTGGACGTAGCCACGGGGTGGTCAGAGTGCATGGCTGTCTGGGGGAAGGGCCAGGACAGGGTCGGAGGAGCTGTACACACGATGCGGGAGCGTCTTCCCTTCGCCCTCCTGGGCCTTGATACGGATAACGGCAGCGAATTCATCAACCACCTCCTTCTGGCCTATTGCCAAAGGGAGCACATAACCTTCACCCGGTCCCGCTCATACAAGAAGAACGACAGCTGCTACGTGGAACAGAAGAACTGGTCAGTGGTGCGCCGCATCATCGGCTATGACCGTTACTCCACGAATGCTGCTCTGGAGACCATGAATCGCATCTACCGCATTGTGCGCCTCTACGTGAACTTCTTCCAGCCCACGATGAAGCTGCTTCACAAGACGAGGCACGGCGCCAAGGTCCACAAGGTCTACGAGACGGCGCAGACGCCGTATCGCCGGCTGCTGGCCTCCGGGAAGCTCACCGGCGACAAGCGCAAGGAGCTGGCCGCCATCTACGCCGGACTCAATCCGTTACTGTTGAGGCGGCAAATCGACGAGAACCTCAAACACCTGTTGAACCTGGCAGAGAAACCCGGATCTCGATCCACTACGATAGACAAGGTCACCTACGGTAACACCACCAAATGAAGCAACGATACCGTTTCGGTAACACTTCTATTTGACGCAACACGGGGGGACGCCGGGCTACTTCTCTTCGTACTGGAAGACCTCTTCGACGCCTACGCCGAAGGCCCGGGCAATCTGGAAGGCCAGGGTGACCGAGGGCACGTATTTCCCCTGCTCCAGGGCGATGATGGTCTGGCGGGTGCAGCCGACCCGGTTGGCCA
>CALMBS010000340.1 GCA_937860285.1 uncultured Chloroflexota bacterium | reverse complement strand
ATGCCGCCGGGCTGGTGGCCTTCAACTCCATCTTCCAGATACTGCTCTACTCGGTCTATGCCTACGTCTTCGTGACGGTGCTGCCGGGGCACTTCGGCCAGCAGGGCTCCGAGGTGGATGTCACCATCGGCGAGATCGCCAGGAGTGTCTTCATATACCTGGGCATCCCTTTCTTCGGCGGCATGCTGACCCGCTTCGTCCTGCTGCGCGCCAAAGGACGGGAGTGGTACGAGAGTAGATTCATACCCCGGATCAGCCCCATCACCCTCATAGCCCTGCTCTTCACCATCATCGTCATGTTCTCCCTCAAGGGCGACGTGATTGTGGAGCTGCCCCTGGACGTGCTCCGGATTGCTCTGCCGCTGCTGATCTACTTCCTGCTCATGTTCTTCGTCTCCTTCCACATGGGCCGGCGCATCGGCGCGGACTATCCCAGGACGGCCACCATCGCCTTCACCGCCGCCAGCAACAACTTCGAGCTGGCCATAGCCGTGGCCATCGCGGTCTTCGGCATAGACTCGGGAGAGGCCTTCGCGGCCGTGATCGGGCCGCTGGTCGAGGTGCCGGTGCTGATCGGCCTGGTGAATGTGGCGCTCTACTTCCGGAGGCGGTACTTCGTGGCGGACGCCGGGACGGAGCCAGCCCCATGACCGCGAGGAGGCCCCAATGACATCCTGGTGTCCGGACATGTTCGAGGATTCGCCGAAGCGGAACACCAAGCGCCTCTTCCTCTGGGCCTCGGACGAAATCGCAGGGTCACTTCGCCGGAGATACCGGTTAGAGGAGTACCTGGCCCCGGACTATGCCTACATGGCCTGGCTCATCGGATCGGCTTCGGCCGCGCAGGCCCTCATCCGCCAGGTGGACGTGGTGACGGCCGCCTGGGGCCAGGGGGACGAAGAGAAGACCCTTTCCCTGATCAAGCTCGGCGTGTCGCACCTACTATCGGTCTGGCTCGGCGGCGTCGATCGCCGGCCTGGCCTCACCGGTGAGGCCAGGAGGGTCGAGTATGAGAGGGCCGGCTCCAGCGGGTCATGGATTGCCTGGCTGAAGGCGCCGGGTCCATGAAGCGGTTTCACCAGATGAACATGGAGGGGAAGGTGGTGCCCTCCTGACAGGTCACCCGCCGAAGGCCAGGGTAACGGTCACCCTGGCCGCCACTCTCCGCCACCTGGGCCAGCTCACGGATGAGCCTGAGGTGTTGCAGCTGGACGCAGCGACCCCCCTGGAGTGCCTGCAGCCCATGGTGCAGCGATACCCCGCCATCAGGCAATGGCTTTATGACAAGGACGGCCAGCTGCTGCCCCTGGCCTGGTTCTTCGTCAACGACCCCGAGTGGAAGAGGAAGCTCCTGCCGGGGGAGCTCACCCGACCTCTACGGGACGGCGACGAGGTGATCATCGCCTTCGGCAAGACCTGATGATAGGAGCCATGGGCGCCCGGAGGGCGTCTTGCAGGACCGATGGCATGCGGCGGGCCAGGCCATGCCAGAGAGGTCTCCCGGCGGGTCCGCGTGTGATTGACGCTCCGTCGAAGGCATTTGTTTGTGTAGCTAAACATTATCCACGAGAGGCCCGAAGCGGCGGACCCCAGGCTTCGCAGACAGAAAGAGCGGCAGGCTCTGCACCTGCCGCTCTGTAGTCGATCCCCGGCCGTCCGGGCCGCCGTCCATGGGGGACGGCCCCCGGACCGCTAGCGTCCCTTGAACTGGGGCTTGCGCTTCTCGGTGAAGGCCTTCACGCCCTCCTTGAAATCCTCGGTGGCCGCGCACACCTTGATGGCGTAGTTCTCGAAGTCCAGGGCCGTCCGGAAGTCCCAGAGCATCCCCTTGTAGACGCCGTACTTGGCCATCTCCTGGGCGATGGGCGGTCCGGCGGCGATGCGGTCCGCCAGGTCCCGGACTACCTTCATCAGCTCGGCCTGCGGCACCAGCCGGCTGACCAAGCCGATGCGGAGGGCCTCCCTGGCATCGATGACCTCGCCGGTGTAGAAGAGCTCCAGGGCCTTCTCGATCCCCACGATCTGGGGGAGAAGGTGGGTGGCCCCGCCATCGGGGACCAGCCCGCGGTTGATCCAGGCGCAGCTGTACTTGGAGCTGTCCGCGCCGATCCTGATGTCGCAGGCGGTGAGGAAGGAGAGCCCCATGCCGGCCGCCGCGCCGTTGACGGCGGCAATGGTGGGGACCCTCATCTCCCTGATACGCGGTATGTGGAAGCCGGCCCGCTGGGTGATCTTCTTCCGGCTGTTCTCATCCACCTGGCCGGCGATGCGCGCCGACATCACGCT
>CALMBS010000339.1 GCA_937860285.1 uncultured Chloroflexota bacterium | reverse complement strand
CGGCCTCCGTCCGCCTCTGCCGCCGGGGGCCCCGACCCGGCCCCGTCGTCTCCCAGGTATACGTGCGAGGCCTTGATGATCTTCAAGCTGGTCATGGCCTCCAGGTGCTGCAGTCCCGGCACGCTCCCGAGCTCAACCGTCAGGAAGTTCGACAGGTCCTCGAGCTCCCGGAACATGGCCCAGGCAATGATGTCGTACCGTCCGGCGCAGACGGCCACCGTCTGCACGTTGCGGCAGGAGCCGATGACCCTGGCCCCTTCATCCAGCCTGGCCGGGTCGAACTTCATGCCGATCGAGGCCACGCCCTCGTACCCCAGCACCGCGGGGTTGGCCAGCGCCGCAATCCGCATGACTCCGGCGCTCTGCAGCGCCTGGATCTTCCGCAGCACGGTGGACTGGCTGGTCCCCAGCTTCTGCGCCAGCCGGCGGCTGTTCTGCGTGGCATCGGTCTGCAGCTCCCGCATCAGGGCAAAATCCAGCGCGTCCAGGGCCGATACCGGAGACTGGCCCGGATGCGCGCCCGACCCGTCAGAGAGCAGCGGGCCGAAGATCTTGGTGTTCCGCAGCGTCAGCATGCTCTCAATGTGGAGCACTCCCGCCATGTGCCCGATGTGGCCCACCAGGAAATCCAGGAAATCGGTCCGCCTCTGGAAGAGGCCGTAGGCCATGATGTCGAAGCGCCCCATGCAGAGCATCAGGTGCTGCACCGGGGCCAGGGAAGCCAGCCGGTCGGCGACGGCCAGCAACCGGTCGGACCGCACGTTGATGCCCATGATGACCGACGTGGTGAAGCCGACCGACATGGGGTCGGCCACGCCCACTATGCGGACCGCACGCGCGTCCAGCAGCCTCTCGAGACGGGCGCGGACGGTGTCCCGGCTCAGCCCCAGTCTGGAAGCGATCTCCGTATGGGGCTGCCTCGGATTGGACTCCAGCTCCGCGATCAACCTGACGTCGGTCTGGTCCAGGCCCTCAAATTCCCGCTTGATGCTCTCCCCCTTGCATATTCCGGGAGCCGGCGCCGAGGCCATGCTATCCCTTTTTTCCGCCGGTGGCAAACCACCGTCTTCCCGCCGGTCCGGCGTGGGCTACGGCGCCGGTTCAGGCAACCCGGACCCCGCATGCGGGATCTCCACCGTGATCGTGGTGCCCGCGCCGGACCTCGACTCCAGGCTGACCCGCCCTCCCAGCATCCTGGCCCGCTCCTCCATCCCGGCCAGGCCGAGGCTCCTCTCGGACGCCAGATCGCTCAGCCGCCGCGGGGCCTCAAAGCCCCGGCCGTCGTCCGAGACCACGGCTTTGACCGCCCCCGCGCCAAACTCGATCTGGACCCGGACCGATATGGCTTCGGAGTGACGCTTCACATTGCTGAGCGCCTCCTGCACTATCCGGAAGAGGGCCAGCTCTACCTCGCCCCCCAGGCGGCTCTCCACCCCCAGTACCTGCAGCTCGGTCCTTGTACCTCGGGTCTCTTCCAGGCCCCGAAGCAGGGTCTGCACCGCAGCCACCAGGCCGAGCTCGTCCAGCACGCTGGGGCGCAGGGCATGGCTCATGGCCCTCATCTCTTTGGCCAGCCGCTGCACCTCGTCGCGGATGCTCTGCAGCTGGGCCTTCTGGCTGCTTCCCTTCCGGCTCACGCCCCTGATGGCCTTCTCCAGCTCCAGGCCCAGGGCCAGCAGGTTCTGCAGCACCCCGTCATGAATCTCCCGGGACAGGCGCAGCCTCTCATCCTCCTGGGCCCGGGTCACCTCGTTGGCGTAGAGCCGCAGGTTGCGCTGCATGCGCTTGTAGCCGGTGACGTCACGGATGCTGCCTTCGTAGCCCACGATGTTGCCGTAGTCGTCCCTCCGCAGATCGAAGGTCAGCACGCAATCGAGCTCCACCCCGTCCCGGCGGCGGATGCGCACCTCGAAGTTGCGCACAAACCCGTACTTCTCGATCTGGTCCTGGAACTGGCGCCGCTGCTCTTTGGGCGCTGTGCCCAGAAAGTTCAGCCCGACGGTTTCCTCCCGGGAGAAGCCCAGGAGGGCCAGCGCCGCCGGGTTCACATCCAGGATCCGGCCGTTGCGGCCCAGAATGCAGGTGGCATCCATGGAGTTCTCAAAGAAGGTGCGATACCTCTTCTCGCTCTCCCGGAGGGTCTTCTCGGCCTGCTTGCGCTCCGTTATGTCGCGCGTGAAACCAAAGATGCCGGTGGGCCGCCCGGCCGCGTCGCGCATCACGGAGGTCCGCACTTCCACCCAGACCGTGGAACCGTCCTTCCGTCTCTCTTCGAGCTCCATGGTCCACGTATGCGACTGCCCGCCGTAATCACGGTCCTGGGCCAGGTGCCGCTCCAGCTCCGACAGGCCGAAGGTGCATGACTCGGGGGTGAGAATCTGCTCCAGGGTCATGTTCGTCACTTCTTCCCCCGTATAGCCTGTTATCTCGGCGATGGAGGGACTCATATAGGTCACGCCGCGAGTGGCCAGGTCGAAGGTCCAGACGCCGGCCGTGGCGTTCTCAGAGACCAGCCGGTACAGCCTCTCCCGGTCCTCCGAGGCCTTCAGGGCCTCCTTCTGCTCGGTCAGGTCCGTGATGGACGAAACGAGGCCCAGGGCGTGGCCCGAGGAGTCCCTGAGCACCCTCACGCCCTGCCAGGCCACTATCCGCTTCTGCCCCCCCCTGGTGGGCACCGTGCTCTCATAGAAGTCCTGCGGGGTCCTCTCACCCGAAAGGAGCCTCTCGAAGTGCCCGGCGGCCCGCTGGCGGTCGCGCCGCATGACGAAGATGCTGGCCCAGTGGCGCCCGATGATCTCCAGGTCCTGGTACCCCATAATCTCACAGCACATCCTGTTGGCCAGGGCCACCAGGCCGTTGCGGGCGATAACCACCAGGCCCGCCTGCGCGGCCCCCAAGCACTCATCCAGCAGGCGCTCCGCTTCCGGTGCGGCGCTGCCGCCGAATCCGCCCGCGGCCGCTTCGTCGAAGACCACCAGCATGCCGGCGGGGCCGCTGCCGGAGCCTGCTAACCGGCTGATGAAGCGGACACCGATCCGCCCGCCGTCCTTCCTGATCAGAAGACCATCGTGCGCCCCGGGGGCGAGGCTCCGCCTTGACGCAGGGCCGGCGCCGGGAGGCTGCCCCTCGACTGCCACGAGGCCCCAGACCCTCATGCCGGTGAGATCCCGCTGACCGTACCCCGTGAGGCGGACCAGCCTGCCGTTGGCAGCGACTATCCGGCCGCCGGAGACAAGCATGGCCGGCCGGCACACCATTCCCAGGAAATCGTGGTACTCACCGGGCGGCGTCCGGTCCGTCCCCGTCTGCCGGCCTCGCGGCCGGTGCTCCTCTCCACGAGTCCCCGGACGCCTACTCAGGGCGGGCCACCGACTGGATCTCATCGAACGTGATCCACCCCTCCGACAGCGCGGTCACGACAGCATCCGTCCGGGACGTGGTCCCCAGCTTGGTCAGCACATTCTGGAAGTGGGTCTGCACCGTACGTTCCCCGATACCCAGCCTGGCCGCCATGTCCTTGTTGCTCAACCCCCTGCCGGCCATAATCAGGAGCTGCAGCTCGCGGGGGCTGGGCTGTTCGCGCCACCGGGAAGACCGGGACGAGGGGGCCCCCATCCGTCTTCTGATGGCCGCATTCACCTCTGATCCAAACACCATCTGGCCGGAATGAACTGAACGTATGGCTTCAGCGATCTCATCGACACCCTGGGTCTTCAGCAGGTAGGCCGAGGCCCCCGCTTCCACAGCCGCCACCACATACGAGTCATAGGAGAATGCGCTCAAGACTACCGATGCCGTCTTCGGGCTGGCCATCCTGACCTGCCTTATGGCCTCGATGCCGTTGACCCCGGGCATGGCCACGTCGGTGAGCAGAACATCCGGGCGCAGCTCACCGGCCAGCCGGGCGGCTTCGGCCCCATCACAGGCCGCCCCCACGATCTGCATGTCCTCCTCCTCGTCCAGAAGGCTGGCCAGGCCTTCCCGGAAGGCCTTGTGATCATCAGCTATCAACACCGATATCTTCTGCTGGGCCCGTCCTGCACCCATGCCGTTCCCTTCGCCGGTTATTCAATGCTGATAGTAGGCAGCACCGGGCCGCATGTCAAACCCCCCAGCGCCGCCGCGCCGCGCTTCGGCGCCCCGGCGCTGGTCCTCGGCGCGGCGGCGCTGTAATGACTATGTCATTTCTCGATCCGTATCTGCCATGTCGACGGATTCACGGGACAGCGCCGCTGTAATAGACTCGGCATAGAAGGCGGGGCAACATACCATTGGGGTACGGCACACCATCGCCGCCGGTGTGCATCGGAAAGGACCGGGGGGAAATGGCCACGTCAGTTGGAGCGCCGGCCGGGGACAAGACCAGCCGCACCGAGAAGCAGAAGGCCTGGATGGCACGGCGGAACGGCGCCCGCCAGAGGGCCGACGCCACGGTGAACGTAAACCGCGATGTGACCATGCCGCAGCTCCTGCTCCAGAACGTCCAGAGGTGGCCCGACCGCGTCTGGATGAGGAAGAAGGACAAGGGCATCTGGAACGAGTACACCTACCGGCACTGCCATGACCAGATCAGTCACTTCTGCCTGGGCCTGCTCGCACTGGGCCTTCAGCGCGGCGAAAAGGTGGCCATCCTGGGTGACAACGACCCCCACTGGTTCTGGGCCGAGCTGGCAGCGCAGGCGGCCGGCGCGGCCGTCGTGGGAGTGTTCTCCAGCTCGTCCCCTGCCGAGGTCAAGCACCTGGTTGAGCTGTGCGATGCCACCTTTCTGATTGCCCAGGACCAGGAGCAGGTGGACAAGGTCCTCTCCGTCCTGGACCAGCTGCCCCTGGTGAAGAAGGTGGTCTACTGGGATGCCAAGGGCATGCGGGGATACAGCGATCCCGTCCTCCTGAGCTTCGCGCAGGTGCTGGCCCTGGGACGGGAGTCCGCCCTGAAGTCGCCCGCCTTGTTTGAAGAGAGCGTGGCCCAGGGCAGGGCCCAGGACCTGGCCATACTGGTGCCCACATCCGGGACCACGGGCCTCCCCAAGGCCACCATGGTGACCCATGCCGGCCTGTACTCCTCCATGCAGGTGAGCATGTCCATGTACGAGGTCCGCGAGACCGATGACTGGGTGTCCTATGTCCTCCCCGGCTACATCCTGGAGCAGGCCATGGGCCTCTTCACCAGCCTGGACCGGGGCTCCCGGCTCAACTACGTGGAGTCACAGACCACCGTGCAGGAGAACATCCGCGAGATCAGCCCCCCGATCATATGGTACCCCTCGCGGCTATGGGAAGACATGGCCTCCTCCATCCAGAACAGCATGACGGAGAGCTCCCTGCCGGACAGGCTGGCCTACAAGGTGTGCCTGCCGGTGGGCTACAGGAAGGCCGACGCCGATTTCGCCGGCCGGAAGCTGGGGGTCCTCTGGAGGGCCGCGTACAGGCTCTGTTCCCTCATCCTGTTCAACGCCATCCGGGACCGGCACGGTCTTCTCAAGGTAAGGTCAGCCTTCACCGGCGGCGCTGCCCTGGGGCCGGACATCTTCCGCCTGATCACCGCCACCGGCGTGGACTTGAGGCAGACCTACGGCATGAGCGAGATGGGCATCTCGCAGCACAGCTCGGGCAACATCAAGGTGGACTCCGTGGGCATAGTCAACCCCGGCACCATCATCAGGATAACGGACGACGGGGAGATCCTGGCCAAGGGGAAGGTGACCACCACCGGGTACTACAAGAACCTCGAGGCCACCCAGAAGGCCTTCGCCGGCGGATGGTACCACACCGGCGATGCCGGACTGATGGATGATGACGGCCACCTCTACTACCTGGACCGCATGGAGTACATGAAGGAGCTGGCCGACGGCACCCGCTATGCACCCCAGTACCTGGAGAGCCGCCTCAAGTTCAGTCCCTTCATCAACAATGTCTTTGTGGTCGGCGACCGGAGCCGGCCCTTCGTGGGCGTGGTGGTGAACATCGATTTCGAGAACGTGAGCACCTGGGCGGAGAAGAGGAGGATCCCCTTCACCACCTTCGCCGATCTCTCCCAGAAGCAGCAGGTGACCGCCCTGGTCCGCGGGGAAGTGGAGAGGGTCAACGAGCGGCTGCCCGAGGGACTGCGGGTGAAGAGGTTCGTGAACACGCCCAAGCCCTTCGATCCCGACGATGCCGAGCTCACCCGGACCATGAAGCTGCGGCGGGGATTCATGGAGGACAAGTACCGGGACCTGATCGTGGCCATCTACGGAGAGGCGGAGGAGGTCACGATGGAGACCAGGGTGACCTACCGGGACGGCCGCACGGGCCTCCTGAGCACGAAGATTAAGGTGGTCCGCGTCTAGTCCCTCCGGATATCCGAATCTGGCAAGAGGAAGGCAGCAATGCTACCAAGCGGGCTATTCGCCACCAAGTACGAAGCCGACATGGCCATCCTGCGCACAAAGACGCAGTGGGTCATTCTGGCCGCGGCCGTCGTGTTCCTCTACACGGTGCCCCTGTTTGTGGCAGACTACTGGGTGACCTGGGTCACCGGGCTCTCGGTGGTGGTCCTGGCCGTGCTGGGGCTGCACATACTGACCGGACTGTGCGGCGTCTTCTCTATCGGTCAGGCGGCCTTCATGGGGGTGGGGGCCTACACCACCGCCATCCTGGCCGGCCGGTACGATGTCCCGGGGCTGGCCTGCCTGCCCATCGCGGCGGTGGCCGCCGGTCTGGTGGGCATCTTCTTCGGCCTGCCCAGCTTCCGCCTGAAGGGATTCTACATCGCCATCGCCTCGCTGGCCGCCAACTTCATCATCCTCTGGATCATACGGTACTTCGCCGGCTGGACCGGCGGCGGCAACGGCATGGCGATCGCTCCATTGTCGGTGGCCGGCTTCGCCTTCAAGTCCCGGGGAAGCATCTACCTGGTGGCCATCACCCTGATGCTCATCGGGACGTTTTTCGCCAAGAACCTGCAGAGGATGCCCGTCGGCCGGGCCTTCGTAGCCATCCGGGACAATGAGCTGGCGGCCGAGGTCGGGGGCATCAACATCTTCCGATACAAGATGCTGGCCTTCTTCATCGGCTGCATGTATGCCGGCGTGGCCGGCTGGCTCTCCGCCTATTCCCAGTTCTGGATCACGCCGGACCACTACCAGATCAACAACTCCATATGGTATTTCGGCATGCTGGCCATCGGCGGCATGGGCAGCACCAGCGGGGTCTTCCTGGGCGTGGGCTTCCTAAAGAGCCTGGAGATGATGATCGACGAGGTG
>CALMBS010000338.1 GCA_937860285.1 uncultured Chloroflexota bacterium | reverse complement strand
TGGCCGTGGTCACCGGCGCCGCCAGCGGGAAGACCCTGTGCTACAACGTCCCGGTGCTGGAGTCGATCCTGACCGACAGGACCAGCCGGGCCCTGTACGTCTTCCCCACCAAGGCGCTGGCCCAGGACCAGCGGCGCAGCCTGGCCGGCCTGGTCTCCCTGCTGCCCGTCCCGGTCAGAATGGCCACCTTCGACGGAGACACCCCGAGAGAGGAGAGGCTGCGGGCCAGGAGGACGGCCCAGATCGTGCTCACCAACCCGGATATGCTTCACCTTGGTCTCCTCCCCAACCACCGGTCCTGGTCCCGGTTCCTGCGCCGGTTGAGGTACGTTGTTATCGACGAGGTCCACGGCTACCGGGGCGTCTTCGGCTCTCATGTGGGCAACGTGCTGCGGCGGCTGAGGCGGATCCTGGCCGGTTACGGCGCCGATCCCCAGTACATCTGCTGCTCGGCCACCATCGCCAATCCCGGGGAGCATGTGGAGAGGCTGGTGGGGCTGCCGTTCCGGGTGGTGGACGCCGACGGCGCGCCGCGCGGCCGCAAGGACTTCGCTCTGTGGAACCCTCCGCTGGCGGAGGAATCCCGCGCCTCCCACACTGGCGCCGACAGCGGGCCGGCCCGTGCCGCCCGCATTAGCGCCAACAGCGAGGCCGCCTTCCTGCTGTCCGAGCTGGTGCAGCGCCGGGTGCGCACCATTGCCTTCGCCCGCACCCGCAAGCTGACCGAGCTCATCTACATCTACGCCCGGCAGCGCCTGGGCGCCTCACCCCTGGCCCAGCAGATCAAGCCCTATCGGGGCGGCTACCTGGCCGAAGACCGGCGGCAGATTGAGCAGGAGCTGTTCCGCGGTGAGCTGATGGGTGTGGTGGCCACCACGGCCCTGGAGCTGGGGATCGACATTGGAGACCTGGAGGCCTCGATCCTCACCGGCTACCCCGGCAGCATCGCCAGCACCTGGCAGCAGGCGGGGCGCAGCGGCCGGCGGGCGGGCATGAGCCTGAGCTTCCTCATCGGCCTGGACAACCCCCTGGACCAGTACTTCATGCGCCACCCGGAGTCGCTCTTCGGCCGGCGGTGCGAGAACGCCCTGATCGACCCGGCCAACCGCTATGTGATGGGCTCCCACCTGGTGTGCGCCGCCTGGGAGGCGCCGCTCTCAGCCGAAGACGGGAAGTACTGGGGGGAGGCCATGAGGAACAGCCTGCGGGGGCTGGAAGAAGCCTGCCGGCTGAGGCAGCGCGAAGGCCGGTGGTACCCGGCCCCCAGCCTGGCCTATCCGGCCGAGGCCGTCAACATCCGCTCCGCCTCCTCCCTCTCCTACGCCATCCTCGATGCCTCGCAGGCCGACCGGCAGATAGAAACGGTCGATGCCAGCGTGGCCCTTTCCCAGGTGCACCCGGGGGCGGTCTACCTGCACTACGGCGAGCCCTACATGGTCACGGAGCTGGACGTGGCCGGGAGGTGCGCCCGGGTGGTGCCCGCGGATGTGCCCTACTACACCCAGGCCAAGGAGCTGACCGACATCCGGGTGGTGAAGACCCTGCAGGAGAAGGAGACGGCCGGCGCCCGCTGCTGCCTGGGCGAGGTGGAGGTGACTACCACCGTCGTCGGCTTCCGCCGGAAGATGCAGTTCACGGAGGCGGTAGTGGGCGAAGACTACCTCGACCTGCCGCCCAGCCGCTTCGATACCGTGGCGGTCTGGTTCGACATACCGGGGCCGGCGCTCTCCCGGATAGAAGAAGCCCGGCTGGACTTCGCCGGCGGGCTGCATGCCGCCGAGCACGCCTGCATCGCCCTGCTGCCGCTCTTCGCCCTGTGCGACCGCAACGACCTGGGCGGGGTCTCGACGCCGTTCCACCCCGACACCGGGAAGCCGCAGGTCTTCATCTACGACGCCCATCCCGGCGGGCCAGGCATCGCCGAGAAGGGTTTCGAGCTCATGGCCGACCTGTGGCGGGAT
>CALMBS010000337.1 GCA_937860285.1 uncultured Chloroflexota bacterium | reverse complement strand
GAAGGTTGCCGAGTTCGAGAGCGAGCTGCACAAGTTCATGGATGCGCAGCATCCGGAAATCGGCAAGGCGATTGTGACGGCCAAGGACATCAGCCCGGAGACGGAAGAGGCCATGAAGAAGGCCATCCAGGCGTTCAAGGCGGGGCGGACGTTCTAACCCGGAGGAAGTGACCCAGAATGGCAAACCTGCGAACGATCAAGCGGCGCATAAAGAGCATCCAGTCCACCGCCAAGATCACCAAGGCGATGGAGATGGTGGCCACGTCCAAGATGAAGAAGGCCCAGGAACGGGACTTGGCGGGACGCCCGTATGCCGAGAAGATACAGCAGGTGCTGGGTGACCTGGTGGCGCAGCAGGGCGCTGCCAGCCATCCTCTTCTGGAGCGGCGGGAGATGAAGAAGATCGAGATCATCTACATCACCCCCGACCGGGGCCTCTGCGGCGGCCTGGTGGCCAACGTCAACCGCGCCACCGGGAGCTTCGTGGTGGACACAGCCCAGCGGGGCGTGCCGTCAGTCCTGGTGACCATCGGCCGCAAGGGCCGGGACTACATGCTCCGCTACGGGCGGGAGCTGCGGGCGGAGTTCACCGGGATGACCGACAGGCCGACGCTGCTGGATACCCTGCCGATATCCAAGATCGTCATCGACGACTATACCAGCAAGAACTGCGACGTGGTGTACCTGGCCTACACCAAGTTCGTCACCACCATGACGCAGCGGCCGGTCATGCAGCAGTTGCTCCCGGTGGAGCCGACCAAGAGCGAGCGCAAGACCGAGGTCGAGTATATCTACGAGCCGAACAGGAAGGAAGTGATGGCCGAGCTTCTCCCCAGGTTTGTGGAGATGCAGGTGTATCACGCCGTACTGGAGTCAATTGCCAGCGAGCAGTCCGCCCGGATGGTAGCCATGCGCAACGCCAGCGAGAATGCCAACGAGCTGGTGCAGGAGCTGACGCTGATGTACAACAAGGCGCGTCAGGAAATGATAACCAAGGAACTGCTCGATATCACCGGTGGAGCTGAGGCGTTAGCCTAGGAGGGTATAGAACATGGGCAAGGGTAAAGTAGCTCAGGTAATCGGAACCGTCGTAGACATCGAGTTTCCTCCTGAGGAGCTACCGGCTCTCTATAACGCTATTGAAATCCCCCGCGCTGAGGGGAAGATCGTTCTGGAAGTTGAGCATCACATCGGCAACAACTGGGTGCGGTGCCTGTCCATGATGCCCACCGAGGGTCTGGAGCGCGGAGTCGATGCCATCGATACCGGCGCGCCGATCTCGGTGCCCGTGGGCAATGCCACCCTGGGCCGGCTGTTCGACGTTCTGGGCGCGCCACTGGACAACCTGGGGGCGGTCAAGTCGGAGCTGAGCTGGCCCATCCACCGCATGGCGCCTCCCTACGATCAGCAGGAGACCAGCACCCAGATCCTGGAGACGGGTCTGAAGGTTATCGACCTCATCGCCCCCTTCACCAAGGGCGGCAAGATCGGCGCCTACGGCGGCGCCGGCGTGGGCAAGACGGTCGTCATCCAGGAGCTCATCCACAACATCGCCACGGTGCACGGCGGCGTGTCGGTGTTCGCCGGGGTGGGCGAGCGCTCCCGCGAAGGAAACGACCTGTGGGCGGAAATGAAGGCCTCGGGCGTTATCGCCAAGACGGCCCTGGTGTTCGGGCAGATGAACGAGCCGCCCGGTGTGAGGGCGCGGATTTCCCTCACCGGCCTGACCATGGCAGAGTACTTCCGCGACCTGGAAGGGCAGGACGTGCTGCTCTTCATCGATAACATCTACCGCTACGTGCTGGCCGGCATGGAAGTCTCGGCCCTCCTGGGACGAATGCCGTCGGCCGTGGGCTACCAGCCCACCCTGGCCACCGAGGTAGGCGAGCTGGAGGAGCGGATCACCTCCACCAAGAAGGGGTCCATCACCTCCTTCCAGGCCATCTACGTGCCGGCTGACGACTACACGGACCCGGGCATCGTGACCACCATGGGCCACCTGGACGCGGTCATCGCCCTGGAGCGGTCCATCGCCGACCTGGGCCTGTACCCGGCCGTGGACCCCCTGGCCTCCACCTCTCGGATCCTGGACCCCAAGATCGTGGGCGAAGACCACTACAACGTGGCCCGGGGCATCCAGAAGGTGCTGCAGCGATACAAGGAGCTCCAGGACATCATCGCCATCCTCGGTATCGAAGAGCTCTCTGAAGAGGACAAGCTGACGGTGTCCCGCGCCCGCCGCATCCAGAGGTTCCTGTCCCAGCCGATGTCGGTGGCGGAGCAGTTCACCGGCCGCAAGGGCAGGTACGTGCCGATTAAGGAGACGGTGCGCGGCTTCCAGGAGATCCTGGACGGCAAGCACGATGCGCTGCCGGAGCAAGCCTTCTTCATGGTAGGCACCATCGACGATGCAGTGGAAGAGGCGCGGCGCCTCGGGATGTAGATAGATATGGGACTGAAGCTGGAGATCGTAACCGCCGAAAGCCCGGTGTTCTCGGGTGAAGTCGATGCTGTCATCGCACCGGGGACCATGGGCCAGTTCACCGTCCTGCCGCACCATGCGGCGCTCATGACCATGCTGGAGCCCGGGGAGCTGTGTCTCCGGGTGGCGGGCCAGGAGACCTTCATGGCCATCAGCGGCGGGTATCTCGAAGTGATCGACGAGAAGGTGATCGTCCTGGCCGATGCGGCCGAGCGTGCCGACGATATCGATGACGCCAGGGCGCAGGCGGCCATGAAGCGGGCCCAGGACCAGATGAAGCGGCCGCTCAGTCCCGCAGAGTCAGCTGCTGCCGAAGCGGCGTTGAGACGGTCTCTGGCCAGGTTGAGGGTGAGCGAGCGCCGCAAGAAGAGAAGAGGGGACAGGATCTAGGGAATTGCGCGCCAGCGCGGGGCCTTAGAGGATTTCGAGCTGGACCCGGACACCGGCCCGGATGGCGGCCACTCTCAGGAGAGTGCGCATTGCCTCAGCCACCCTTCCCTGTTTGCCGATGACCCGGCCTCTGTCTTCCGGGGCCACCTCCAGCTTGAGGATGACGTTCTTGTCTGCGGTGATCTCCTCGGTGACTACGACAGCGTCAGGGATGGTAACGATCGACTTGGCGATGTACTCCACCAAGCCTTTCATTTTGCGCCCTCCGCAGTGGCCTGCGCGGCGGGTGCGGCCTCGGCCTTAGGCCTGAAGACCTTGGGTGGCGGAGGGGCCATGAGGCCCTGCTTGGCCAGCAGCCTGTGGACGGCCTCGCTGGGCTGGGCACCCAGCTGGAGCCACTTGCTGGCCTTGGCCGGCTCTATGACCACGGTCTCCGGGTTCGTCAGCGGATTGTAGTGGCCGATCCGCTCGATGTACGCGGTGTCCCTCGGAGCCCGCGAATCAACAACGATAACACGATAGCTGGGCTGGTTCTTGGCGCCTACTCTCTGCAGTCTTATTCTCACCATAGTAGATGCTATTATCTGGCCTGGCCCGCCAAATGTCAACTTGGGCCGGCCTTGGTCGCCAGCGCCGCATGGACGTGACTGTCCTCTGTTGACTTCGCCGCGGGGCGGCCTGTATGCTGTTCGAGAGATGGCCGAACAGACCAGGCAGGACAGCGGACAGGCCAGGCAACCCCGGAAGCACAGCTGGGTCCTGATTCTGCTTTCGGTTCTCCTTATCGTGGCCATCGGCGTCCTGGCCTTCGCCTACAGGGAGGACCTCCAGCGCATCGTTCAGAACATCGATGACTATAAGAACTATGCGTACATCATTGCCTTCGTAGTGAACTTCATGGCGGGGGCCACCGTGATAGTCTACGTGCCGGGGGTGCCCACCGTGTTTGCTTTGGGCGGCATAGTGCCGTTCCCGCTGATTGTGGGCCTCGTGGCCGGGCTGGGTGAGGCCCTGGGGGGCTTCACCGGATACATGCTGGGCCTGGGCGGCGAGTCCTATTTCAAGCAGCCGGGCAACGGCAGGATCCAGAGGGCCTTCCAGAGTATCTACTCCCGCATCGACGGCTGGATGGGGAAGAGGGGATACGTCACCGTGTTCCTGGCTTCGGCCATCTTCAACCCCTTCTACATGCTCTTCGGGGCCACGGCCGGGGCCACCGGGATGGCCCCCTGGAAGTACTACCTGGCGTCCGCCGCCGGCAAGATCGTCAAGGCCACCTATGTGGCCTACCTCGGGGCCTGGGGGATGGGCTACATCCTGGGCTGGCTGGGCATCAAGACTGCGGCCTGAGACATGAGCCCCGGTCGCCGCTCTCATCCCGTCGTCATTGCCGAGCGCCAGGTGCGCCTTGGCAGCCGCGACATCCCGTGCACCGTCAAGCTCAGCTCTCGCGCCAGGCGGGTGCGGTTTGAGGTCTGGGAGGACGGCAGCCTGACCGTCGTCCTTCCCCGGAGCTGCGGGCTGGACGCCGTGGACGAGATGGTGCGCTCCAAATCCCGGTGGATCCTGCGCCAGGTAGACCGGTTCTCCGCCAGCATGCCTCTCGAGGGCCCCAGGAAGCTCCGGGCGGGCGACACGGTGCCGTACCTGGGAAAGGCCTTGCGGATCGAGACTCCGGCGGCAAATGGTGGGGAGGCCACGGTTCAGCTGCGGGGTGAGACCCTGCAGGTCTGCACCGGGGGCACGCGGTACGGCCTCGAGGTTCTGGTGAGGGCGTGGTACCGGATCCAGGCTGCCGATCTGCTCCGCCGCAAGGCGGAGGCATACGCGGCTGACCTGGGCGTCACCTTCGGCCGATGCACGATAAGGTCCCAGAGAACGCGCTGGGGCAGCTGCTCCCACAAGGGGACCATCAGCTTCAACTGGAGGCTGATGATGGCCCCGGAGCCCGTGGTGGACTACGTGGTGGTCCACGAGGTGTCCCACCTGCGGGAGATGAACCACACCGGACGCTTCTGGCGGCTGGTGGCCGAGCGCTGTCCCTCGTGGCCGGAGCACCGGAAGTGGCTGCATGACCATGGGGCGGAGCTCTCGGCGCTGCTGGCTGGGCCGCTCACCTGAGCCGCGCAGCTTGTTGGTCCCTTAGCCGGATGCTACAATGAACACGAAGAAGCCACGCTCGTCCCTGTAGCTCAATTGGACAGAGCAACTGCCTTCTAAGCAGTAGGTTCCGAGTTCGAGTCTCGGCAGGGACGCCAGCCCACCCGACCGTTGACACCCCGCCCTGGCCCTGCTATGGTCTGAAGCGGCGTATCACCGCGAGCGCGGCCCGAACCACTCCTGGACGCGAGGATGACATGACTGACGAATTCGAAGGACTCATCGACGGCCTCAAGAGCGAGAACTGGTTTGTCCGCTTCTACGCGGCGGAGGCGCTGGGCAGACTGGCGGATGCCAGGGCTGTCCAGCCGCTTATCCTGGCCCTCAAGGACAGCGATGCCAATGTCCGCTGGCAGGCGGCGGAGGCCCTGGGCCGGATAGGCGATGCGAGGGCCGTGGAGCCCCTCATCAAGGCCCTGAAGGACAAGGACTACCATGTCCGGGTCCTGGCCATCCTGGCCCTGGAGTCCATAGGAGACGCGAGGGCCCTGGTGGCGCTGACCGCGGCCCAGGCGGACAAGGTGGACGTCGTCAGGGACGCCGCCACGAAGGCCCTGGCCAGAATGACTCCCCGCAAGCGCCGCAAATAGAGACAGGGTTGCTCCCTCATTGGTCGCCCAGCACGGTTTTGGGGTAGAATTATTCGTGGAGCTGGGGGCATCGGAAAGGAGCAACCTTGGACACCCACCATCTGTTCGACAAAGGGGAGCTGCAGGAGCTGGAGCGGCAGTCGGCACAGCAGGAGGCCGAGGTGGCGGGCGCCGCCGGGAGGCTGCCGAAGTTCACTACCGGGTCGGGTTCACCGCTGAAGCGCGTATACACTCCGCTGGACGTCAGGGACCTCTCGTATTCCGATGACCTGGGCCTGCCCAACCGCTACCCCTTCACCCGGGCCATCCATCCCACCGGCTACCGGGGGCGCCTGTGGACCATGCGGATGTTCTCGGGCTTCGGCACGGCCGAGGAGACCAACGCCCGCTTCCGGTACCTCCTGAGCCACGGTGAGACAGGCCTCTCCACCGCCTTCGACTACGCCACGCTGGTCGGCTACGACACCGATGCCGTTGAGGCCAGGGGGGAGTTCGGGAAGTGCGGTGTGGCCATATCCTCGCTGCGCGACATGGAGATACTCTTCGACGGCATCCCGCAGGACAAGGTGACCACCTCCATGACCATCAACGGCCCGGCGGCCATCATCTGGGCCATGTACATCGTGGCGGCCGAGAAGAAGGGCATCCCCATGGCCAAGCTGGGGGGCACCATCCAAAACGACATCCTGAAGGAGTACATCTCCCAGGCCTCCTATATATACCCGCCGGAGCCGTCGCTGCGGCTGGTGGCCGACACCATCGAGTTCGGCACCAGGCACATGCCGCTGTGGAACACCGTCAGCATCAGCGGGTACCACATCCGCGAGGCGGGCGCCACGGCCCGGCAGGAGCTGGCCTTCACCCTGGCCGACGGCTTCACCTATGTCGAGCTGGGGATGAAGCGCGGCCTGGACGTGGATGAGTTCGTGCCCCGCCTCTCCTTCTTCTTCAACTGCCACAATGACTTCTTCGAGGAGGTCGCCAAGTTCCGGGCGGCCCGGCGCATCTGGGCCCGGGAGATCAAGGAGCGCTTCAAGGCCAGGAATGACCGCTCCTGCTGGCTGCGGTTTCACACCCAGACGGCCGGGTGCAGCCTGACGGAGCAGCAGCCCGAGAACAACATCATCCGCACCACCATCCAGGCGCTGGCGGCGGTGCTGGGCGGCACCCAGTCGCTGCACACCAACTCCATGGACGAGGCCATGGCCCTGCCCTCGGAGAAGGCTGTCCGCATCGCGCTGCGCACCCAGCAGATCATAGCCCACGAGAGCGGAGTCACCAGCTCCGTCGATCCGCTGGGTGGCAGCTACATGGTGGAGGCGCTCACCAACGAGATGGAGGAGGCGGCCCGGGAGTACTTCCGCAAGATCGACTCCCTGGGAGGGGTGGTGCGCGCCATCGAGAGGGGCTTCTTCCAGAGGGAGATCGCCCAGTCCGCCTACCGCTACCAGCAGGAGATAGAGTCGAAGGAGCGAGTGCTGGTGGGGGTGAACGAGTACGTGTCGGATGAGGCGCCCGACATCCCGCTGCTGACCGATGTGGCCAAAGGACAGCAGCGCCATCTAGACAGGCTGAACCAGGTGCGCCGCGAGAGGGACAACCGTGAGGTTTCCCGCACCCTCACCGAGCTGCGCCAGGCGGCCAAAGGTGACGCCAACCTGATGCCGCTTATCCTGGACGCGGTCCGGGCCTACGCCACGCTGGGTGAGATGTGCGGCGTGCTGCGTGAGGTGTTCGGGGAGCACACCGAGCTGATCATAACCTAGGGCCGGCGCTCTGCGCCCGGAAAGCGCATCCGGCGCCGCACAGGAGAGAAAGAATGAGCAAAGCTGGGGACAGCCCGGAGAAGGGGCACAAGATCCGGGTCCTGGTCGCCAAGCCGGGGCTTGACGGCCACGACCGGGGCGCCAAGGTCATAGCGCGGGCGCTGCGGGAAGCCGGCATGGAGGTGATCTATACCGGGCTGAGGCAGTCGCCGGAGATGATCGTGGAGGCGGCCCTTCAGGAGGATGTCGACGTGGTGGGGCTCAGCATCCTCTCCGGGGCGCACATGGAGCTCTTCCCGATCGTGGTGGACGGGTTGAAGAGCAAGGGCCTGTCCCACGTCCTGATCGTGGCCGGGGGCATCATCCCGGAAGAGGATGTGCCGGTGCTGAAGAAGATGGGCATCGCGGCCATCTTCCGTCCGGGGGCCATGACCGGGGACATCGTGGGCTTCATCAAGGCGTCAATGGCGGAGCGGAGGCGGCCTCACTGATCCGGCCGGCGACGCGGCCCCGGGGAGTGGGGCTGGTGATCGTGGCCCTCCTGCTGGCCCTGCTGGCGGCAGCGGTGCCGGCCTGTGGCGGCCGGGAGGGTGGCGGGGAAACGCTGCTGGTGGGGGTCCTGGCCGGCCTGTCCGGCCCGGCGGCAGGGGCCATGGGGCCGGCGGTCAAGGCCATGGAGGACTACCTCACCCTGGAGCTGCCCCGGAGCGACCACCCGCTGCCGGGCAACCTGAAAGTGGAGTTCACCCACTACGATACCGGGCTGGACTACTTCGAGACCATGCCGGGCTACCTGGAGCTGAAGGACCGGGGCGCGGATCTGATGGTGGTCATGAACCCTCAGGACCGGGACCTCCTGGGAGACCTGCCCGGGGAGGATGGCATACCCACCATCGGCACTTCTGGACTGCAGTCGAGGCTGGCCGACGACTGGATGCTGGCCCTGTGGTCTCCGGCCCAGAGCCAGGCCGAGGTGGAGATGATGTTCATCCGGGATGACTGGGACTACGAGGGCACGGGGAGGAAGCCGAAGGTGGGGCACCTCGGCAGCAACCTGCGCAGCTCGGAGTGCTACCAGGCGGGCATCGAGACGGTGCTGGACGCCAGTCCGGGCCAATTCACCTGGACCACATTCGAAAAGGGCCTTCTGGGCAACGAGGCCTGGGGCGGCCAGGTCTCGCGCTTGAAGGATTGTGACTACATCATCGTGAGCGTACCCGGGTCGATGCTGTCCAGCTTCGTGGCCCAGGCGCGGGCCGGGGGCTGCACCGGCAAGCTGGTGAGCGGCCTGGAGGGCTTCCCGGGCTTCTGGCCCCTGGTATCGGACCAGGTGGCCTCCAGGGAACAGATGAACGGCTGCTGCTACGTGGCGTGGTGGCCCTGGTGGAACGAGGACGTGCCCCTGATCAGTGCCTGCCGGGACTATGTTGCCCGGACGTACGAGGGTCTTGAGGCCGGGGACCTGTCGCAGACCTCGCCGGTGATCTGCGGCCGGGAGCTGGGCCTGGTGCTGGAAGAGGCCATCAGGAGGGCCATCGAGCAGGCCGGGGTGGAAGACCTTGACGGCCAGGCGTTGCAGGATGGCCTGCGGGCGCAGGCGACGGCCGGCGGCAACTGCCTGGAGTGGTCGCAAAGGGTTTTTGAGTATAGCGCCGCTGAGGATGCCTGGGAGCCGGCTGGGACGGTGTATGAGCCCGTTCTGACCCGGCCGTGATTCCTACTGTCTCTGGGCGCGCGCCCGGCCGCGGGTGGGGCCCTCCAGGGCTTCCCACTCGGCCAGGTTGAGGTCGATCTCCTCTTTGAATCCCCAGCTGATGGCCAGCGTATCGGCCATGTCCTCGCCCGTCGGTATGGTCTCGCTGTCGATCTTGTGGTCCAAACGCAGAAGAAGGTGGGCGAACTCGTGGGCCACCTCGCCCAGCGTGGCCTTGTCGGAGAGCTTCTCCACTTCCCGGCGGAATATCATGATGTACACCTGGTGACGGAACTTCTTCTTGGTGTGGGGGGCGCAGGCCACGTCCAGCGGGCGTATGGTGCTGGCGCCGACGGCGCAGTCCACGATGCAGATCAGCTCCTGGCCGAATCTCTGGAACAGCTCATCGTCGATGCGGCTGGTGAAGTCCGTGAGGGCCTTGTCCAGCTTGGGACTCATGTTCGCGTCGAGGGACCAGTTGCCGACCTCATACCATGCCTTGTCCATAAACAGCGTGTCCTCCAGTGCAGGCTACCGAATCCGCGCCCGTTGGGGTAACAGTGTCAGAATTATATCACCACTCGCAAGTGTTGCGATACCCCGAAAGTACTTAGTCGGCCGGCATTGGCCCCGAGAGAAACCCGTGAGACCCTCGTGGCGGCGCTCGCCGGCTGGTGATACTAATCTGTGAAGCCGGCGGTTGCCCCTGTGATCGGCTGGTGAGGGTCTTCGGATAGACTCTAGGGCTGGGAGAAGCGAGTCCACCCAGTTGCCAGTCCGTTCTACGAGCGCTCCTTGGCGCAACCCGGGAGTGAATTCGCCTTCCACACGTGGATCGGGAAAGGAGAGAAATGGCTCTGGAAGCACTGCTGGGTAAGATGCAGGAAGCCGCGGACAGGATCAAGGTCCTGGAGCGCGAGAAGAGTGACGCCAACGCCAGGATACAGATGCTGGAACGGGAGGCCACGGAGCTGCGGAGCCTTATCTCACTGGCGGAGTCGAAGGCGGACGAGATGCTGAAGAACGCGTCGGAGACTTCAAGGCCGCCGGCGGCTCCCGTGAGGGAGGCCGGCCCGGCTGCGGGATCACGGGGACTGGAGGAGCTGGTGGAGCCCTCCGGGTCGCAGCAGGAAGAGCTCAAGCGCCGCTTCCCGCACGCTTTCACCACAGCTTAGCCCAGCCTGGCCATGAACTCCCTGAGGTCCCGGACCACAAAGGCGCCGTCGGAGGCGGCGGTCCGGTCCAGGTGAAAGGCCCTTATGCCCAGCTGGCTGGGTGCGGCGAAGTCAAAGAGCTCATGATCGCCGACGTGCGCCATTTCTCCGGGGGAAACGGACAGCGCCCGGCAGACGCGCGCGTAGACCTCTGGCGTCTTCTTGACCTCTCCGAAATCTGAGGTGCACGAGAAGAGTTCGGTGAAGTAGCGGTCCAGCCCGGCGGCCGCGAGCTCGATGTCCATGAAGTCCCTTGAGGCGTTGGAGGTGACCACCAGGCGGTAGCGGCGGCTGAGCCGCTGCAATACCTCTGCGGCCTCCGGGTACGGTGCCACCTGGTCGCGGTAGCTCATGAGCAGGCCCGTCCAGTCCTCACCCAGCTGGAAGCGGCGAAACCAGTACCGTATGTCGTACCAGTCGGTCCGCTGCTCCCCCACTTGGTCGTATTCCTGGTGAACGATACGCCGGGCCTCGTCCAGCGGCATGCCCCGGTGGCGGGCGAACAGGGCCGGCACTCCCTCGTGCCACACCAGGTCCACAAACCCGCCCTGGGTGATGGTGCCGTTCATGTCGAAGGAAACTGTGCTTACGGTCATCGGTCAATTATAGCTTGACGGGGATGCTGTTGAAAAAGCCGGGGATGACGTATACAATTTCTACTTGTGTCCTGATTCGGGTCCCATGGCGTTTACATGGGACGCCAGTAATCTGAACGAGGAGGGAAGGTGATTGGATGCGCTAGGTAGACATCTGCTGTTGGAACTCCGAGAGTGTGACGTAGCGTTGCTCGATGACCTCGCATACCTTGAGAATGCCCTTGTTTCCGCTGCCATAGAGTCCGGTGCCACTGTGATCGACAAGTCCTTTCATCAGTTCGCGCCACAGGGGGTGAGTGGTGTGGTTCTCATTGCCGAGTCCCACCTTTCACTTCACACCTGGCCGGAACACGCCTATGCCGCGGTGGACATCTTCACCTGCGGGACCACGGTGAAGATCGAAGTGGCGGCGGATGCGCTGATCAGGCGGCTCGGCAGCAAGGACCCCTCTCTGCTTGAAGTGAAGAGGGGCATTCTGGTGCGGGAGAGGAAGCTGGTTGGGTAGATCATGGATGATGACCCTAGTGTATGGTTTTCTGACACCATAAACCCGAACTTCGTCCAGCAGTACCGCGTCCGGGGCACTCTGTACACGGGCCAGACCCGGTATCAGTCGATGCAGGTCGTCGACACCTGTGATTTCGGGCGTTGTCTCGTGCTCGACGGGAAGCTACAGTCGAGCCAGAGGGACGAGTTCATCTATCATGAGGCGCTCGTGCATCCAGCGCTGATAAGTCACCCTAGTCCTGCCAGTGTGTTCATTGCCGGTGGCGGCGATGGGGCCACGCTGCGAGAGGTTCTGGCCCATCGGTCCGTGAAGAGGGCCGTGATGGTCGATATCGATGAGGAAGCGGTGGACGTCTGCCGGCGCTTTCTCCCTTCACTGCATCAGGGCAGCTTTGATGACAGCCGCGTGGAGTTGCTTCACCTCGATG
>CALMBS010000336.1 GCA_937860285.1 uncultured Chloroflexota bacterium | reverse complement strand
TCGTCTTCGTGGACGATGCGATCGAAGAACGTGGTGGGAGGCAGCTGGCGCCGGTCCCCCATGACTACCACCTGCCTGGCCCGCAGCAGCGCGCCCAGGGCATCCTCCGGCCGTACCTGGCTGGCCTCGTCAAAGAGGATGAGGTCGAACCGCACGCTGCGGGGGTCGAGGAACTGGGCAATGGAGAGAGGGCTCATCATGAAGCAGGGTTTGATCTTCTGGATGTGCCCGCCGCAGCGGAACAGCAGCTTGCGGATCGGCATGTGCCGGCGGGTCTTCCGCAGCTCGCCCTGCAGGATCCCGGCGGCCGAACCGGGAGAGGCATCCTCCGGGTCCCGGGGCATGGCCGTCCACAGCTTGTGCTGCAGGCGGCGGCGGTTGGCCGCAATCAGCCGGCGGTCGAGATCGGCGAAATCCTGCATCTTCTTCTCGTGTATCAGGCCAAAGAAGCTCGCCAGGTGAGGCCGTTGGTCGAATGCCTGCCGCAGCAGCGCATGGACCAGGTTGCCCTCGAAACAGGGGACGAGGTCCGCCGGCTCCACCCTGTCCTGCATCACCAGATCGACGACGGGTGAGCCCACGGTCTCCAGGCAGCGGTCCCGGAGCATGATGAACTGCCCCCAGCGGTCGATGCCGGCGAGACCGCCGCTCCAGGCCTCCAGGCGCCGGCCGATGTCGGCGAACCGCGCCCGCTCCTTCGGGCCGCCGAAGACCGCAGCGCAGTCCGCCGCGATCCGCTCCACGACCGCTGTGAAATCCCGGGAGAACGCCTCGCCGGCGGCCTTGAGCGCCTCAATCTCCTTCCGCAGCTCCGCCGGCAGCCCGGCGGCCACCAGGGCTGTGGCGCCCTCGGTGAGGGCCCCCGAGGACAGCGCCTGCCGGAAGGCCGGCACCCAGTCCGCCAGCCGGCGCAGCAGGGCCGGATCGCTGGCCTCCGCCTGCCAGTGCCGCCCGAACAGGGATCGAGCCACGCCGTCGGCTTCCTGCATCCGCTGGCGCTGGTCCCGGTAGCCGCGGAGATGGCCAACGTCGGCCACCCTCTGCTGACTGTCCCCCGGAGCCTGGTCACGGTACAGCGCAGCCACACGCCGGTTGAGATCCCGGTAGCGGCCGCTGAGAAAGCGGAAGGGGCTGCCAGCACGCCTGGCGTACTCCTCGTGGATCCCGGCAATCTCGCCGGCCCGGTCCAGCGCATCCTCCCGGAACCGGGACCGCAGGAAGGCGGCTTCAGCCTGCACCAACTCTACGACCCCGACGATCTCGCGGGCCGGGCAGCCGACTTCGGCCCACTTCGGGTTGGCCAGGGCCTCCGCCTCCAGGGGCACGGAGGCCGCCATGATCTCCGCCGCGGCCACGGTCCGGCCCAACCCTTCGAGGTCTTCCGCACGGGCTGCGGCACACAGGCCAGCCACGGCACTGATGCGCTCATCCAGCCGGCGCAGGGAAGCCGCGCAGCGGGCCAGCCGGTCCCGGACCTCCTCCACGTCCGATGGCAGCAGGCAGGCGGGACGGCATCCCAGCCACGGGTTGGCGCTCACCGGGGACACCAGCGGCAGGGCCTGCCCCAGCGCCTCAAAGGCAGCCCTGGCCTGCGTCCACTGCTTCTGGTCGAAACCCTCCGCGGGGCTGAGGCCGGCCGCGGGCATGGGCCGGCCCGCGGCTTCGAAGTGGCGGCTCACGGCCTCGCCGGCGCAATACAGGTCGAAGGGGGAGCGAGTGAGGTGGCCCCATGGCTCCCGGAGATCCCGGGCATACCCGTTGAGCTCGGACCTGAGGCCGTCCAGGCGGTCGAACTCCTCTTCCAGGTGCACCTCCCCGGGCGCCGTCAGCTCCAGGGTGCGGCGCAGCTCCTCCAGCACCTCCCGCTTGTTGGACTTGTGACTGTGCAGCTGGAGGCAGAAGTCGCCGATACCGGCCTGGTCCAGGCGGGCTTTCACCACCTCCAGCGCCGCCATCTTCTCGCTGACGAAGAGGACGCTCCGGCCCGCCGCCAGGGACTCGGCGACCACATTGGCGATCGTCTGGGACTTGCCGGTGCCCGGCGGGCCTTCAACTACCAGGTTTCGCCCGGCCTTGATGTCCTCGATGGCCGCGATCTGCGAGGGATCGGCGTCGACGATGTGATAGAGGTCGGCCGCCCGCAGCTTCTCATCGGACTCCTCGCCATCGAAGCCGGGGGCGCTCTCCGCCTGGTAACCGGGGTCAAACAGGGCCCGGATCAAGGGGGCGCCGGCCGGAGACATGTCCTCTGGCCAGGCATCGGTGTCAAGGTCCCGGTACATGGTGAACTTCCGGAAGCTGAAGAAACCCAGGTATATGTCGGTGACCACCCGCCAGCGGGGCCTCTCCGCGATGTTCCGGGAGACGGCCTGGAAGTACTCGTTGATGCCATCCTTGTCCTCCGGCATCTCGAAGTCGGGCAGCAGGACCCCCTGCCTGGCGACGGCGGCCTGCAGCGAGATGTTGGTGGACACATCCTCGCCGCTCCAGCGAAGGGAGAAAGCGGTCCGGACCCCGGCGCGCTCCAGCTCCACCGGGATGAGGACCAGCGGCGCCCGGTGGCAGTCCGCGGAGGTGTCGCTCTCCTGCCACTCCAGGAACCCCACGGCCAGGTAGAGAATGGAGTACCCGGCCTCCTCCATGCTGGACGCGGACTCCTGGTAGAGGTAGTACAGCCGCTGCTGCAGCTCCTCCCTGTCCAGGGAGGTCTGGAGGAAGCGGTCCAGGTGGCGGTCGGCCTCCCCGCTGTCGGGGGCCGGCATCTCCCACGGCGCCGGCTCCTCTTCAAGGGACGGCCCCGGGGCGGGCTGCGGGCCGCCGCCGTCCGCATCAGCGGCCGGGGCCTGGTCCCCCGGCCGGAACTGCATGGCCTTCTCGGACAGGACCAGGATGTCGTAGACCTCGGCGGGGACCTCATCCACGGCCCTGATGGACCGGCGCCTGGTGGGCCGGAAGTTGAGCAGCCGGTTGCGCAGCGACAGGTCCAGCAGCCT
>CALMBS010000335.1 GCA_937860285.1 uncultured Chloroflexota bacterium | reverse complement strand
GGCCATGGAGCTGCTGCTCACCGCAGACCCTATCGCAGCGGCCGAGGCGCTCAACATCGGCCTGGTCCACCGCGTTCTCCCACCGGAGGAGGCGGCCGCGGAGGCGGACCGCCTGGCCGGGGAGATGGCCGCCAGGGCCCCCATCGCGCTGCGGTACGCCAAGGAAGCCGTCAACAAGGGCATGGACCTCACCCTGGAGCAGGCGCTGAGGCTGGAGTGCGACCTGTACATGATCCTCCACACCACCGGGGACCGCACCGAAGGCATCACCGCCTTCCGTGACAAGAAGAAGCCCACGTTCAAGGGCGAGTGACCGGGGAGCTGTCGGATTGAAGCTGGACCTGCACACCCACTGCTTTGAGGCCACCTGCATCTACCGCCCCACCCGCGACTCGGTGGCCAGGATCGTGGCCGCCGCCCGGGCCAGAGGACTGGACGGCATCGGTGTCACGGAGCACTACAACAAGAACTTCGGATTCAAGGTCCGCGAGATCGCGGAGGAGCACTTCCCCGGCCAGATGCTTATCATCCCCGGCGAGGAGATCGACAAAGGGAACCTTCACGTCGTGGTGCTGTACCTGCCCGGCGGCCTCACCTTCCGATTCGTGGCCCACCCCGGCTACCCCCGCGCCGGCGATTTCGCCGCCGGCATCGACGCCTCCCTGCACGGCATCGAGATGCACAACCCCACCCACGACGACGAGATGGACCAGGAGGCCATACACCGTGCGGCCAGGGAGCACAACCTGCTGCTGCTCCAGAACAGCGATGCCCATTTCCTGAGCGACATCGGCAAGTACTACAACGAGATCACCATCGAGGAGCTATGCGCGAGGGCCAGCTAGGCGGCGGTTTCCAGACCATCCTCCTGGAGAAGACGGGGGCCATCGCCCGCGTGACCCTGAACCGTCCCCAGGCCCTGAACGTCTACAACGTCAGGATGCGGGACGAGCTCTACCAGGTCCTCGGCGCCATACACGACGACCCGGAGGTGGACGCCGTGGTCCTGCAGGGCGCCGGCGACCGGGCCTTCTGCGCCGGCGCGGACCTCAGCGAGTTCCTCACGGCCCCGCCGCCCGCCGCCTCCCGGCGCGTCCGCTGGGAGCGCGACGTCTGGGGCCTCTTCCTCAGCCTGCCCCAACCGGTCATAGCTGCCCTCCACGGCTTCGTCCTGGGCTCGGGCATTGAGATGGCCCTCTGCTGCGACCTGAGGATCGCCTCGGAGGATGCCCGATTCGGCCTGCCCGAGGTCACCCTGGGCATCATCCCCGCCGCCGGGGGTTCCCAGACCCTACCGCGGACCATCGGCCGGGCCAGGTCGCTGGAGATGCTGCTCACCAACCGCTGGATCGACGCCCGCGAGGCTATGTCGGCCGGCCTGGTCAACCGGGTGGTCCCCCGCGACCAGCTCCGGGAGACGGCGGACCGCCTGGCGCGGCAGCTAGCCTCCCGCCCCCGCCTGACGGTGAGGGCCACCAAGGAGGCGGTCGCCCGCGGGGCCGGCCTCTCGCTGCCGGAGGGGTTTGACCTGGAGAGGCGGCTGGCTCTCCGAGTCCTCTCCAGCCCCGACACGGTCCGCGCGCTCGGGGCCGGCGCGGAGCGCAGGTAGCCCGGTTACCACCCCGGACAGGACCTGTGATACCATTGATTTGTGAGGACCTTGGCTACGGCTTGGCAGTACATCAGGGTCACCAAGCCGCGTGAAAGCAGCCTGCTGGTATTCATCGGCCTTTGCGCCATGGTCGTGGCCGGCGACGGCCTCCCCTCCATCGGCCGCCTTCTGCTCACCCTGACCGCCATCACCCTGGGCAGCGGCGGGGTCAACGGGCTGACCAACTACCTGGACCGCAACATCGACGCCCGTATGCGGCGGACGAACTGCCGTCCCCTGCCCACCGGGGCCGTCACCCCCGGCAGGGCGCTGGCCTTCTGTCTCGGGCTCACCGCCATAGCGCTGGGCCTGGCCTGGTGGCTGGACCCGTGGTGCTTCGCGGCCGGGCTGGTAGGCACCGTATCGGCCGTGGTCATGAGGAAGACGGTGATGTGCCCCTTCCTGGGCTCCATCTCCGGCTGCGCCCCGGTGGTCATTGCCTGGCTGGCAGTCCGGCCGGAGTTCAGCTACGAGCTGCTGGTCCTCTGCCTGCTGGTCTGCATCTGGATCCCCCTGCACGTCTGGAGCGTGATGCTGGCCCACCGGGAGGACTACATGCAGGGCGGCGTGCGCTACTTCCCCCTCAGCCGCGAGACCCGCCACTCGGTGAAGCTGCTGCTGCTCCTCTCCCTGCCGCTGGCGGCCATGTCCGTGGTGTTCTACTTCACGGACCACCTGCACTGGCTCTACCTGGTCACCGCCGTGGTCCTGGGCCTGGCCATGATCGCCGCCAATATCCGGCTGGTCTTCTCCGCCAACTCCAGGGACGCCTGGAAGGTGTACAAGCTCTCGGCGTTCCCCTACCTCGGCCTCATCTTCCTGGCCATGTGCCTGGACTCCTGGCTATTCACTGGCTGAAGTTCCGGGTCACGGCCGGCAATGCCGGTTGCCGCTGGAGGTCTCGATCAATGCCGGCGCGCCCCGGATTATGTCCACCGCTACGGCTATTGCTTCGGCTCTGACCCCCTGCCCAGGAACGCGCCGAACATGTCTATTGGAATGGGGAAGATGACCATGTTGGTGCGCTCGGTGGCGATCTCCTTCAGCGTCCCCAGGTAGCGCAGCTGCAGGGCCGCCGGCTGCTGGGAGAGCACCGCGGCCGCCTGGGCTAGCTTCTCGGAGGCCTGGAGCTCGCCGTCGGCATGGACCACCTTGGCCCGCCGGTCGCGCTCCGCCTCGGCCTGGGCCGCCATGGCCCGCTGCATCCCCGCCGGGAGCTGAACGTCCTTGATCTCGACGGCGCTGACCTTGATACCCCAGGGGTCGGTCTGCTGGTCCACGATCTGCTGCAGGCGGTCGTTCAGCTGGTCACGGTGCGACAGGATCTCGTCCAGCTCCGACTGCCCCAGCACGCTGCGCAGGGTGGTCTGCGAAATGAGCGACGTAGCCCGGATGTAGTCCGCCACCTTCAGCACCGCGGAGTCCGCATTCACCACCCGCAGGTAGACCACCGCGTCCACCTTGATGGTCACGTTGTCCCGGGTGATCACCTCCTGTGCCGGCACGTCCATGGTCACGATCCGGGTATCCACCTTCCACATCCGGTCGACGAAAGGGATGATTATTCTCAGCCCCGGCTCCCGTATCCCCACGAACCTCCCCAGGCGCAGGATCACCCCCCGCTCGTACTGGGCCACCACCTTGAGCGCCATGAACAGCAGCAGTAGAAACAGCACAACCAGGATGGCTATCCCGACCCACAATCCGGCCATGACTCACCTCCTACCTCTACTTCTTGACCACCTTCAGCCGCAACCCCTCGACATCGAGCACCCTTACCTCGTCGCCCGGTTCGGCCCGGCCGCTCTCCACCCAGGCGTTCCAGATCTCCCCTTCGACAACCACGGTCCCCCTGGGGTCCAGCGGCGAACGCACGACGGCCGTCTGACCGATCAGGCCCTCCCGGCCGGTGTTCACCGGCTGCCGCTGCGCCCGGATGACCAGGACCACCACCAGGACGAAGACCACCGCGATGGCCCCCAGCACGGCGGCCATCGCCCAGGCGTTGACCTCAAACGGTGTGCCGCTGAAAAGCAGAAGAGACCCCGCCGCCAGAGACACCATCCCTCCGGCAAAGAGCAGCCCGAACGTCGGCGTGAAGGCCTCCGCCACCAGCAGCGCGAAGGCCAGCAGCATCAGCAGCAGCCCCGCGTAGTTGGCCTCGAGTACCCCCACCGAGTATACACCCAGCAGGAGGCACAAGCCACCGAGCACCCCGGGCAGCACGGTCCCGGGGTGCAGCAGCTCCAGCAGGCTCTTGAGCACGTGATGGAGCACCCAGCGGGT
>CALMBS010000334.1 GCA_937860285.1 uncultured Chloroflexota bacterium | reverse complement strand
AGGGGGGCGTGACGGACGCGGTGAAGGCCATGGAGCGGGGCAGCCGGGAGGTGGAAACCGGGTACAACCTGGCCGGTGAGGCCGGGAAGGCGCTGGACGATATCCTGGAGAGCTCGCAGGCAGTGGGCAGGCAGGTGAACCAGATCACGGCTGCGGCCGAGGAGCTCAACGCCCTGAGCGGCAACATGGTGAACGTCATCCAGCAGATCAGCAAGACCATAGACGAGAACGCCGCGGCCACGGAGGCCATGGCCGAGAGCTCCTCGAACGTGTCCACATCCATCGCGAACGTGGGCAGTGTAGCCGAGGAGAACAGCGCCTCCGCGGAGCAGGTGTCGGCCTCCGTCGAGGAGATGTCGGCGGGGGTGGAGGAGGTGTCCGCCTCCGCCCAGACCCTGGCGCAGATGGCGGTGGATCTGAAGACTTCGGTGGCCGCCTTCAAGACCGGCGACTGAGAGGGCGCGCCGGCCGATCACCGTGCCGGCCGCGATGGCGATGTCCGCCGCCGGCATCCACCCAGTAAGACGGGGCTGTGACCTGTTGCCCTTCCGTCGAGACAAGTCTGTGACCGGCCCGCCATAGAATGGGCCTGGATGTGGCGGCACCGCAGGTGCCGCTCTGTTGCAGGGAAGGGAGCAGCAAATGCGGGTGATGGCGGGCCGGCGGGTCAGGGCGGGTCTGACGATCAAGCTGGTCCTGGTGGCGGATGTGGCTCTGCTGATCATCCTCTTCTTCTTCCTCTTCTACACTTTCCCCCGGGTGGACAACATGATCCTGAAGGAGCGGGAGTCCAAGGTGCAGCGCCAGGCCGGGATGGTGCGCGACATCCTGCAGTACAACTACGAGCTCGAGAACGCTGGCGTGGTCACCCGGGGTGAGGCCCAGGCACAGGCCCTGGACCAGATCGGCAGCCTGGGCGCCGGGCGACCAGGTGTGGGTCTCTGACTACCGGCCCGTGCTTCTCCACGCGGCCCTGCTGCCCGACCGGGTGGACACTGATGTCAGCGGTTTCCGGGATCCCGGCGGCCGGACCATCTTCGCCGACATGGCGGCCATGGCGCAGGGCCGGGGAGGAGGGGTCTACCGGTATTCCTGGGGCGATGGCGGGTCGAGTGCCCCGGCCATGGTGGCGTATGTCGAGGACTTCAACCCCTGGGGCTGGTCGGTGAGCGTCGGCACGTCCGTCCGGGGGGTGGGCTCTGTGATTGGGGTGGATGGGTGGAGATGGTCTCCATCCTGGATCGGTGGGGGCATAGCCATCCTGGCCCTGGTGCTCTTCTGGTTCATGATCAGGTACACCGTCATCAAGCCGGTTCTGTCCATCAAACACACCTCGGAGGCCCTGGCGGCGGGTGACGTGGACCAGCAGATCCGGGTGGGGTCGAATGACGAGCTGGGGGACATGGCCGGGGCCTATGCCGGCGTGATCGAGTACATGAGGGAGATGGCGGACACCACCCGGAAGATCGCTGACGGCGACCTGACGGTCCCCATCCGGCCGCGGTCAGAGAAGGACGTCCTGTCGCACTCGTTCTCCCGCATGGCGGCCCGCCAGCGTGAGCTGATCGGCGGGGTCAAGGGCGCGGCGGCCAGCGTGGCCGAGGCCAGCGACGGCCTGAGCCGGGCCTCCGAGCAGACGGCCCGGCTGGTGCAGCCGATCGCCAACACCATTCAGCAGGTGGCCAAGGGCAC
>CALMBS010000333.1 GCA_937860285.1 uncultured Chloroflexota bacterium | reverse complement strand
GTGTTCTATTCCGATCTAAGACCGTCAGATGCCCCGCGACCGAGAGCTTGAGGTACATCAGGGACCTGATGGTGTCCCGGTCCAGCTCGAAGGTCCTCTCAGCCAGGTAGAAGACGAGGAACGAAGAGACCACGCCGGCTATGCCGAGCACGGTCGCCAGGCTGAGCACCGTCCGCATGTCCCATTTCTCAGGCTTGTCTCCGTGACGGACGTTGTCGTAGGCAATGGACAGTATGGCCCCGTCGTTGAGTATCGCCAGGAGTACGATCATGATAGCGGTCACCGGGTAGAAGTTGAAGATCAGTATGGACAGGGTCATGAACAAGAGTACCCGTATCGTCTCGGCGATGCGGTAGATGGCATAGTTGGTCATCCGCTGAAAGGTCTTGCGGCTCTCCTTGATGGCATCGATGATCGTCGAGAGCCCCGGTGCCATCAGGACGATGTCGGCCGCCGCCCTGGCGGCGTCGGTGGCGCCGGACACCGCTATCCCGGCGTCGGCCTTCTTGAGCGCCGGGGCGTCGTTCACGCCATCGCCGGTCATGCCCACTATGTGCCCCCGCTGCTGGAGGACATCTACGATGTGGTACTTGTGCTCCGGAAACACCTGGGCAAAGCCATCTGCCTGCTCGATGGCGTCGGCCAGCTGCCCGGTCTCGTGATGGCCGGTGTCCCCGAAGACGCTGGCATTGATGATGTTCTTCCCCAACCCCAGCTGTCCCCCGATCTCCCTGGCGATGGCCATCTGGTCTCCGGTCACCATCTTGACCTTGACGCCCATCTTTCCGGCGGTCTCCACGGTGGCCCTGGAGTCCTCCCGCAGCGGGTCGAAGAGGGGGATGATGCCGACAAGATGCCAGCGGTCCTGGTCATCGGCCCGGGCGACGCCCAGCGAGCGGAAGCCCCTAGCCGCGAACTCACCCACTGCCTTGTCCACCTCCGGCTGTACGCGGCCGGCGTCAAGGTCGAGGGCCAGGATAACCTGCGGGGCCCCTTTCGTGTACTTGACCGTCTTTCCGTCCTTGCCTTTCACCGTGGCTTCAGTGCGCTTGTGGACCGGGTCGAAAGGCTGGAAATGGACCTGCTGGTAGGAGGCCAGCTCCTGGCCGTCCTTCACGCCGGCGATGATGGCCAGGTCGATGGGGTCCTGGTTCTCCGCCCTGGAGGCCAGGGCAGCGCCCAGTATCACCGCCTCGGCGGTGCTGTTGCCGATGAGGAACGGGTCTCCCATGGTCAGCTTGTTCTGGGTAAGGGTCCCGGTCTTGTCGGAGCACAGCACGTCGATGCCCGCCATCTCTTCGACGGCAGCCAACCTCGTTACTATGGCCTCCTTCTTGGCCAGGATGCGGGCCCCCAGCGCCATGGTCACCGACAGCACCGCCGGCATCGCTACGGGCACCGCAGCTATGGTCAGCACCAGGGCGAACTGCACCACCTCCAGCAGCTTGTCGTGCCGGAAGAGGGCCACCCCCAGAATCACCACCGCCAGCACCACGGCGATGACAATGAGGTAGTCGGCGATCTTGATGACGGCGCGCTGAAAATGGCTCCTGGTCTCGGCTTTCTCCACCAGCTCCGCCGTCTTGCCATAGTAGGTGCCCTTCCCCGTGGCGTAGACCAGTGCTTCTATCTCTCCCTGGCGGATGATGGACCCGGAGTAGACCGCATCTCCTGCTTTGTGTTCGACCGGCAGCGATTCCCCCGTCAGCGCCGACTGGTCGACTTCCACCGGGTCACCCTCCAGGAGCCTGGCATCCGCCGGGATGATGTCCCCGATGCGAAGGCGCACGATGTCACCCGGGACCACTTCCCGCGACGGTACGGTGGTCCACTTGCCATCTCTTTTCACCCTGGCCTGAAGCGCGAGCTTCGCCTTGAGGGCGGCGATGGCGTTGCCGGCCTGGTACTCCTCCCTGAAGCCCACCAGAGCATTCAAGACCAGTAGGGCCAGAATGACGCCGAGGTCCGGCCAGTGGCGCAGGACGGCCGACAGGATCCCGGCTATGATGATCATTCCCGGGATCGGACCCCAGAAGTACGACAGGAACTTGAGGACCGGGTTCGTCTTCCTCTCCGCGATCTCGTTGTAGCCGTACTGAGTCAGGCGCTTCTGGGCCTCGGCCTGGCCCAGGCCGTCCGCCGAGTAGCCCAGGCGCTGCCGGACCTCGGCCATGGGCAGGTCTCTCAGATGTCCCTGGGACGGCGGCTTGCCCGAGGAATCTGCCGATGGTGCGGGCTTCTTCTCATTCTTTGGGCTGCTCATGCTCCACCCTTCGTCCCCGACGTGGCTGTCCAACAACCAATGTCAACTACCGGTCCATGCCTCCCGGGATGACCGCGCCACGAGCATGCTGCAGGGTCGCCATCAGCCGGTCGAAGGAATCCGCAAACTTGCGGACGCCTTCATCCTCCAGTTGCCGAGTGATGGCTGCCAGGTCCAGCCCCACCTCGGCCAGGCGGCCCAGAACATTCCGAGACTCGTCAACTGATTCTTCCAGCCGCGGCGCGGGGTCTCCGTGAAGACGGTAGGCGTTGATGGTCTCCAGAGGCATGGTGTTCACCGTATTGGCGCCGATCAGGGGCTCAACGTATTTGACGTCACTGTAGGACGGGTCTTTGGCACTGGTGCTCGCCCAGAGCAGCCTCTGGCGGCGTGCGCCCTTCGCGGCCAATCTGCTGAACCGGTCAGTGGAGAACGCCTCTTTGTACACCTGGTAGGCTAGCCTGGCGCTGGCCACCGCCGCGGCGCCGCGAAGCTGTCCGGCCAGCTCAGCCCCGGAACCGGTGCCGGCTGCCGCCCTGTCGAGGAGAGAATCCACCAGAACGTCGATGCGGCTGAGGAAGAAACTGGCAACGGATGCCACGCTGCCCAGCGGCTGGCCTTTTTGTGCCCTGGCTTCCAGGCCCGCCAGGAAAGCATCAAGGACCTGCCGGTACCTGTCTATTGAGAAGAGGAGCGTCACATTGACATTGATCCCATCGGCGATAAGCTGCCTTATCGCCGGGAGTCCCTCTGCTGTGGCCGGGACCTTTATCAGAGCATTCGGGCGCCCCACCGCGGCCCACAGCTCGCGGGCCTCGGCGACGGTCGTCTCAGTCTCATGAGCCAGACGCGGTGAGACCTCCAGGGAGACGAATCCGTCCCTTCCTCCGGTTTGATCGAATACGGGCCGAAACAGGTCGGTTGCCCGCTGCACATCTTCCACCGTCAGGGCCCGGTACATCTCATCGGCACTCTTGCCGGACAGGGCCAGGGCGCGGATGGCGTCGTCGTAGTCGTGACTGCCGCCTATGGCCTTTTCGAAGATCGACGGGTTGGAGGTGATGCCGCGCAGCCCGTCATCATCGATGAGCTTCTTGATCTCGCCCGACGAGATCATGCCCCGGCTGAGGAAATCCAACCAGACGCTTTGTCCAAGAGCCTGGAGCCGCAGCAGCGGATTCCGTGCATTGCCGTCGCGAGGTGTCATCGAGACCTCCAGGGCGGCCACCTTAGCCAGCCGCCGCGTGTGCCTTTCATTGCCAACAAAGCGCGCCTTGAGGAATGCCTGGGTCAGATCCCATGCCAGCGCCAGGCCGGTGACCCGCCCGCCAAGGCAGATCAGGTTCATGTTGTCGTCCTCCACACCCTGATGCGCCGAGAACACATCGTGAATCAGCGCTGCCCTCACGCCGGGCAGCTTGTTGGCGGCTACGCAGGCCCCCACCCCGCTGCCGCACACCGCGACCCCACGCTCCACCTCCCCCTTGGACACGGCCCTGCCCAGCGGGACGACATAGTCCGGGTAGTCATCGTCGGGACTGAGATCGAAGGCGCCGAAGTCCACCACTTCGTACCCTGCGTGCGCCAGTGACCGGAGCAGATCGGACTTCAGACCGTATCCTGCGTGATCGGCGGCAATACCCACACGCATCGCTTTCCGTTTCTCCACGGTGTCAGGTGCTGGTCTTCTCCAGTATTGTGCCCGCGCCTGCAGTGGTACATACGCAAACCGACCTAGTCACACGCTGTGAAGACTACGTAGGTTGCGGCGGACTGCCCTGGGCGTCAGGATGCACGGCCAGGTCCAGGGCCAGAGGTCACTGGGGACCGCCCGAAACCGGGATGACGGCGCCGCTGCTGTAGCCCGAGGCATCCGACGCCAGGCACAGCCCCCGGCCGACTGGCGCACCCAGGTGCGCGAGCAGGTGGCCCT
>CALMBS010000332.1 GCA_937860285.1 uncultured Chloroflexota bacterium | reverse complement strand
CACGTTATCCTCTGGCGGCTGGCCGACGGGGTCGCTGGCGTCAGGGATGTTGGGGATGCGCAGGAGCCGGTCCTGCAGCTTGTCCTCGATAGCGGCGGACTCCGTTTCGATGGCCTTCACCCGCTCCCGGATCTTTCCCAGGTCCTGCGCCACCGCGGCGCCCCCGTCCCCCGCTGCGGCCTCCGCCGATGCCTCCGCAGAGGCCTCAGCCTTCCGCGCTCCGAACTTCTTGCTCTCCTTCTTGTGATGGGCGCGCAGCGACTCCGCCTCCGCGATCAGCTTGCGCCGCTGCTCATCCAGGGCGAGGACCTCGTCCAGGGCGGTGCTGTCCTGGCGCTTGGCCAGGGCCTCCCTGACCAGCTGCTGGTTCTGGCGGATGAACTGGATGCTCAGCATTTCTTGTCTCCTGCCGTTTGTCGAATCAGGCTGTCTTGAGCTGCGGGAAGAGGATCACCTCGCGGATGGACTGCTGGTTGGTGAAGAGCATGACCAGGCGGTCGATGCCCACCCCCAGTCCTCCGGTGGGCGGCATGCCGTACTCCATGGCCTGGATGAAGTCCTCCTGGTACTGCTCGGCCTCTTCGTCCCCGAACTGCTTGCGCCACTCCTCCTGTATGGTGAAGCGGGCGGCCTGCTCCTCAGGATCATTGAGCTCCGTAAAGGCGTTGGCGAACTCCATCCCCACCGCGAAGGCCTCGAAGCGTTCCACGATGGACTTGTTGTCGCTCTTTGTCTTGGCCAGCGGCGTGGTTTCCACGGGGTAGTCGATGAGGAACGTAGGCTGGATGAGCGTAGGTTCGACATAGGTCGACACCAGCTTATCGACGAGGTAGGCGGGGCTCATGGTCTCGTCCAGCTGCAGGCCTTTGGCCTGCATGGCGCTGCGCAGGTTCTCCGGCCCCGCTGCCAGCTCCGCCTCGAAGTCGATGCCGCATGCTTGCGCCACGGCATCGCGCAGGGGCAGACGCTTCCAGGGAGGCGTGAAATCGAGGGTGAGGTCCCCGTAGGTGACCTGCGTGGTCCCCAGCACCGACCGGGCGGTCTGTGAGACCATCTCTTCCAGCATGGCCATCACGTCGTTGTAGTCGGCGTAGGCCTCGTACGACTCCAGGGTGGTGAACTCCGGGTTGTGCCTGGTGGATATGCCCTCGTTGCGGAAGATGCGGCCGATCTCGTAGACCTTGTCGAAGCCGCCCACGATGAGGCGCTTGAGGTAGAGCTCGGTGGCGATGCGCAGGTAGAGATCCCGGTCCAGCGCCTGGTGGTGAGTGATGAAACGCCTGGCCCGGGCGCCACCCGCCATCTGCTGCAGCACCGGCGTCTCCACCTCGATGAAGCCGCGCCCGTCCAGAAAACGCCGTATGGCCGAGATGGTGCGGCTCCGCGCCAGGAAGGTGTCCCTGGCGGCCTGGTTGGATATGAGGTCCAGGTACCGCTGGCGGTAGCGCTTCTCGACGTCCACCAGCCCGTGCCACTTCTCCGGCAGGGGCTCCAGGGACTTCGCCAGGATGGTGAAGTCCGAGACGTCGACGGTGACTTCGCCGGTCTTTGTCTGGAACAGGCTTCCCTTGACGCCCACGATATCCCCGAGGTCCAGCTCCTTCACCAGCTCGTGCCTCTCCGGACCCAGCTGGGTCTTGTTGCAGTAGGCCTGCATCTTGCCGGAGCCGTCGCGCAGGTCGAGGAAGGAAGCCTTCCCCATGTGCCGCAGCGCCGTCACCCGCCCGGCGATGCTCACCACCGTCTCCGGGCCTGCCGCGCCGCTCTCAAAGAGGGCCCGGGCGTCCTGGGCGGTGTGCGTCCGGCGATAGCTGTTCGGGTAGGGGTTGATCCCGCGCTCGCGCAGCTTCCGCACCTTCTCCAGGCGCTGCTGGGTGATGATATCGAGTCTCTTTCCCATCGGTTGCCCCTTGCTGACTGCGGTATGTCCGATTGCCATCCGCCGGCCTGGCCATGGCCGGACCGACGCCCGTAATTATAGGTGAGGTGAGTGGGGTCTGCCAAGGCCGAGCGCCGGCGGACCCGGCGGAGGGAGCCGGTGCGCGCCGGCGCGTCGGGGGACGCGCCGCGCTGCCGGACCGGTCGGCCGCGCCTATCCGTCGTAGCCGGTGTCGCGGTCCTTGGCCTTGCCCCGGATCTCCAGCTGGAGGAGCTCGAGGCTGGGGAACAGCTTGTCGTATCCCCTCTCCTCCCACTCCCCGGTCTCACGGTAGGCGGCCATGGCGTGCAGGATCTCCCTGATAGCGATCCGCAGGGCCCTGATGTCCCTCTTGCGCACCCAGCCCTGGATGCGGATGCAGTCCTGGACATCGTGCACGACCTGGTCGGATTTCGGCCCGATGTTGGCCCGGATCTGCTGGGGGTAAGCCTCCAGCCGCCTGAGCCGCTGCTCGAACTGCCTGACCTGCCAGGCGATCACCACCAGCCCGGCGGTGAAGTACGAGCCGACAACAGCCGTGACGATGGCCACGAAAGCGGGCCACTGCATTACCGGTCGTACCCCCGAATGCCGGGGGAGGATACCATCCCCCGGCCTATTGAGCGTCTATGGTTGGGCATTGTTCTTGAACTGCACTGGAAGGTGCTGCGTTCTGATGAGCATGACGTCAGGCGGTGCCGGCCAGCTCGATCTGGTCACCGCGCCGGGTGACCGTCTCCACCCCGGGCACCCGGTACAGGAAGTCAAGGTCGGCCGCGGTCGTCGAGAACCGCACGAGCACCTGGGGGGCGTGCAAGTCGATGAGCCCCTGCGGAGTTCCCAGAGCCGCCACTTTGCCGCGGTCCAC
>CALMBS010000331.1 GCA_937860285.1 uncultured Chloroflexota bacterium | reverse complement strand
TCATCCAGGGTCAGGACGTCGTCGATTTCGTGGCTGCGGGTGGCGCCGGTCCCCTCTTTCAGTAGCTGCGCGACGTTGATCTGCATGGTGGCGCTTCAATTCTAGCATAACTTCGTCTATGACGTTGTCCGGTATGGAGGTACCGCTGGTCACGCCCACGGACTCCCTGCCGGCCAGCCATTCGTCGCGGATCTCTCCGGCGGTCTCGATGTGATGGGTCGGTGTCCCGGCGGACGAGCATATCTCGGCCAGTATGCGGGTGTTGGCGCTGTTGCGCCCGCCCACCACCATCATCAGGTCGACCTGCCGGGCCAGCTCCAGGGCCGCCGCCTGACGCTTCCTGGTTACATTGCACAGGGTGTTGAGGATGGACATCTCCTGCACTCGGGGAAGGAGGACGGTCGCCAGGTCATTCACGAACCGGGTGAAATCGGACTCGTTGCGGGTGCTCTGGGAGAGCACGCCGACCCGCCTGGGGAAGTCAGTCCGCCGGGCGATGTCCCGGCTGTCCAGGGTGGCCTCCCCCTGGTCATTGGCCCACCCCAGGATGCCCTTGACCTCCGGGTGCGCCGGATCGCCGAAGACCACCAGCCAGAAATCATCTTCGGCCAGCCGCCTGGCTGCCATCTGGGTGCGGTGCACGTTGGGACAGGTCGTGTCCACTATGGTCAGGCCCCGCTCCCGGAGCTTCTCCGCCGCCCCCGGCGGCAGGCCATGCGATGGAATGACGGCCACGCCGGCCGTAACCTCCTCCGTGTGGGATACCACCCGCACGCCCAGGCGGGCGAACTGGTCGACGACCTGCTGGTTGTGGACCACCGGCCCCAGCGTCTCCGCCTCGCCGTATTTCCGGGCGGCCTCTTCCAGGCTCTTCAGGGCCCGCTTGACGCCGAAGCAGAAGCCGGTCTCCTCAGCCTTGAGGATGCGCATTGTTTCCGTACACCCCGCGATAGCTCTCAGGCAGAAGTTCGGCAATGTGGTGCATAATGATGTCCGTGCATTGATCGCGCACCACGCGCGTGGGATGGCCCTGGGTGTCAGGCAGCTTGAACGGCTCGCCGATGTTTATCACCACCTTCGGCCGGTAGAGGATGTGGGTGATGCGGTCGAACTTGTCCCTTATCTTCTCCGTGCCGGACACGCCGATAGGCAGTATGTAGGCGTTCTTGTGCAGGGCGATGAAAGCGGTGCCGACGTGCCCCTGCTGCAGCTTGAGGCCCTTGCTCCGGGTCCCCTCGGGGAATATCCCCAGGCAGCGGCCCTCGTCCAGGACCTGGAAGGCCTTCTTGAGCGCGGTCCCGTCCACGGCCCCCCGCTCTACGGTGAAGCCGCCGTAGATGTCCACCAGCCGCCGGTGAAGAGGGGAGCGGAAGTACTCCTTCTTGGCGATGAAGGCGATCTGCCGGGGTATGCCCAGCCCGATGAGTGGAATGTCGAGCCAGCTGAGGTGGTTGGACACGACAATGAGCGGACCATCGGGCAGCTTCTTCTTCCGGTTGCGGTATTGGTACCGGCAGAGGAACCTCAGGCCGATGGCCGCCACCGGCCTGGTGCAGTCGTACACAGTGAGCTTCAAATGGCCTCCTTTGCCATGGCAACTATCGTGTCGGCGACCTCCCGGGCGCTCAGGCCCTCGGTATCCACTATCCTGGCGTCGCGGGCCGGGACCGTGGGGGACAGCTCCCGGGTGGTGTCGATGGCATCGCGTTTCTTCATCTCGGCCAGGACCTCCTCGTAGGAGGCCGGTGTCCCCGGGCGCTGCTCCAGGTGGCGCCGCCTGGCCCTCTCCTCGGCGGAGGCGACCAGAAAGACCTTGAGGGGGGCGTGGGGCAGGACCACCGTACCGATGTCCCGCCCCGCCATTACCAGCCGTCCCTCCCGGGCCATGCTGCGCTGAGAGGCCGCGAGGCGCTCCCTGACCCCGGCCAGCCGGGAGATGTTCGCCACCTCGGCGTCCACCCTCCGGGTGTGGATCTCGGCCGTGACGTCCCGGCGGTCGACGACCACGGCGCGGCCCAGCCCATTGGGCCACGGCCTGATGTCCACCGTGGCTTCGGCCGCCAGCCGGGTGAGGCCGGGCGCGTCCCCCGTGTCCAGGCCGCGGTCGAGGGCCAGCCAGGTGAGAGCGCGGTAGAGGTCGCCGCTGTCGACGAACCGATACCCCAGCGTCCGGGCTACGATCGGACCCACCGTGCTCTTACCCGCTGCTACCAGGCCATCGATGGCGATCAGAAGGGAGCCCATCGCCCCGCCGCCCGGTACTATCACTTGTCCTGGAACTTGGGCGCCCGCTTGTGGGCGAAGGACTTCAGGGCCTCCCTGTGGTCCGCGGAATCGGTGGCGATGGTGACGCAGGCCATGGCCACTCCCAAGGCTGTCTCCAGGTCCATTTGCAGGCCCTTGTAGACCTGGAACTTGGACAGCCTGAAGGCAATCGGCGCCCCATTGACGATCTTGCGGGCTATCTTCAGCGACTCCTCCTGAAGCTGCTCCGCCGGTATGATCCGGTTCAGCAGGCCTATCCGGT
>CALMBS010000330.1 GCA_937860285.1 uncultured Chloroflexota bacterium | reverse complement strand
CGCCAGTTGCCGCTAGATGTCACTCGCTGAGGAGGCTTGTGCTGGCTTTGAGCCCCTTGATGATAGGCTGGGGGGGGTCCGAGGAGGTGGTAGAAGACGTTATCTTCACGGTCGGGGTGCTGACGGACTTCAGTGGAGGGTCGGCCAGCGCCGTGGTGCCGACGATGGCGGCCTTCGAAGAGTCCATCCTGTACTACCAGGAGAAGGAGCCCATCAAGGGACTCCGCGTCAAGTTCCAGCGCTATGACCACCAGTTCGACTACTCCAAGACGGTGGCCGGCTACCAGGAACTGACCGCGCGGGGGATGAACCTGCTGTACGCCATAGGCCCCACTGAGAGGGACATGCTGCAGTCCTACCTCACAGAGGACCACATGCCCTGCATCGGGAGCTCCGGCCGCATGGATGCCCTGAGCTTCCCCTGGATCTGGAACGTGGTGCCCACGTATAGCTGGCAGGTGGAGTGCGCGCTGCAGTTCATCGCCGACACCTGGGACTACAGCGGGGGCCCGCCCAAGATAGCCCACCAGGGCTGGGTCCTGGCCATGACCGACCAGTATCAGGCGGCCATCGACAGCGTTCTCAACGACCCTGCCTGGGCCGGCAAGTTCCAGTGGGTGGGCGTGGACCGCGCCACCACCAGCAACGTGACCTGGAACACCTCCTACCAGAAGTTCCAGGACTGTGATTTCATCATCTGCTCCAATGTCGGCAACTCAGTGGCCACATTCGTCGGTCAGATGCGGGCCCTGGGCTACACGGGCTCGTTCATAAGCGGCACCGACCAGTTCACCGGCTACTGGAACCTGGTGCAGGCCAACACGCCGGCCGCCGGCCTGTACGGCTGCTACTACACATGGTGGGGGCCGATAGTCCTCTCCGACTCCGACGCCGACTGGTTCCAGGAGATGACCGCCACTACCAAGGCCAACCACGACGACTGGGCGGCCCGGCTGGCCAATACCGGCCCCATTACCGGGTGGTTCACGGGGGCCTTTGTGTACGACGCCATTGGCAGGGCAGCCGAGGAGGCAGGCCCGTCCAATGTGGACGGCGACGCCCTGAAGGCGGCCCTTGATGCCACCGACATCGCCTTCGACGAGACCGGCAATACCCTGCACTTCCCCGAGGGCTGCAACACCGGCCTCTGGACCATGCGGGTAGCCAAATGGAACGTGGATGAGTCCAGGTGGCAGCCGGCCAATGACACCTGGTACGAAGCCCTTTCGGCGCCCGAGTAGGGCGACCGCCGGGACGCCGTGCGCTATGAGAATCCGCAGCGTCTGAGCCCGGCGGCGGCGCCAATGCCGCATGACTGAAGCATCGGGGGGGCAAGAAATTGCCCCCTCGATGGTCAGCGCCACACGGCGGCAGGACGCGGGGTGGTCCGGGCGGCGCGCCATGCCTCACGCCGGATGGCGGCGGGCCGCCGGGCCGGTCTCCCTGATGAGCAGCCCCGTGATGAACAGCAGCAGCGGGAAGAGGCAGGTCACCAGGAGGGCCTTCTCCAGGCCGATGGCGTCGGCGGCGTAGCCGGCCAGCAGCGGCCCCAGCCCGGACCCGGCGGTGAACACGGTCACCACGAAGGCGGTGGCCAGCACCACCTGCTGGGGCTTGACGCCCGGCAACTCGTAGGGGATGGTCATGATGACCGGGGTGTAGAGCTCCGCCAGGCCCCAGAGGGACCACAGCAGGGCCAGCACCGCGAACGAGCGGGAGTAGAGCACGCCGATGGTCACCATGGGCAGCATCAGCCCCGAGAGCCACAGTATCGGCTTGCGGCGGCCCAGCCTCATGGCCGCCAGCCCTCCGATTACAGAGCCCGCGGCGTAGCCGAAGTACGACAGGCCCTCGCAGAAGCTGGCCTTCTGCAGGGTGATGAACCCCTCCTCGACGGCGTAGGTAGGCCAGAGGGTCTCCATGGCGCCCCAGCAGATCAGGTCGCCGGTCACCCCGATGCCCAGCAGCCAGAGGGTCTTGTTGCCCAGGATGGCCCGCAGCGCCCCGGGCTCCGGGGGCTGCTCCCGGAAGCCTGAGGCGGGGTTCTCCCGGCCCAGGAACATCCAGGCCACGGTGAGCACGGCGGTCAGGGCCCCGAACAGGTAGAAGGCGTTGCGCCAGCCGTCCAGGGCCTCCATCAGGCCGCCCATGAAGAAGACCACCACGCCGCCGGCCAGGCCCATGGCCACGCTGAGGACGCCGTTCACCAGGGGGATCTTCTCCTGGGGGAACCACTGCTGGATGAGGGTGGGCCGGGCGGAGAAGCGGGCCAGGCCCACAGCCAGGTAGACCACGCGGGCCACCAGGAGGATCCAGTAGCTGGGGGCCAGGCCCTGGGCAAAGAGCAGGGGCACCGACAGCAGGGAGGACACGGTGACCACCATCTTGGGGCTGTAGCGGGATAGCCGGAAGGCCACCGGGATGGACAGGAGGCCGCTCACCTCCCAGTTGACGGCGCCCAGCCAGCTGGACTGGCCCAGGGTCATGTCCAGGTCCTTGGCGATCAGGGGCAGCATGATGCCCAGGGAGAAGGTGATGCCCATGATGACGGAGTCGATGGCCAGAAAGGCCCCGATCACCACCCAGCCGTAGTTGAAGGTCCTGGTCTTGGATGTGCTCATTGTCCGATGTCCCAGTGCAGGCGGGGGGCCCGGTCACAGGGTAATGGGGATATGGTAGTGGGCGTGGATCAGGGCGTCAATTGACGCTGGTCAATCGACGGGCCGTCAATGTACGTCCTTGCGCTCGAAGGCCACGCAGGCGACGAGGAGGGCGAGGGCGGAGATGGAGAGGAGGACGGCGAAGGAGGCCAGTGGGTGAAAGTAACCACATGTCCGGACGGGGTCCAAATACAGCCCGTCAGGCTGCGTGACTATGTACCGGAAGCCGAACCAGCCGGAGAATTGCGGGATGATCTCACCGCCGCTGGCTTGGGCCCAGAACGGCACGAAAGCGTTCTGCAGGTGGTAAGAGGGATCCACGTAGTACAGGTCGTAGCGCATGTAGAAGCCGCCGTCCGTGGGCATCACGGAGCGAATCAAGGGTCCCACGATAAAACAGGCCATAACCATGATGGACATCACCGCCATGATCGCCACCAAGTTCCTGGTTAGGGTGGATAGGGCCGTGGTCACGGTCGCGAAGAGGCACATGGTTAGGAAAGAATAGCAGAGAAGCCAGAGCACGGCCCTCAGGAAGGAGACCATGGCTGTCTCGTCCAAGTCAAGAACCAAGCAAGTCCCCACTGCCAGCAGAATGAGCAGAATTGCCTCCAGCAACGCAGTTCTAGCCAACAGGGCGGCCAGTTTACCGAAGAGAACGTCCCGCCGCCTTATGGGCTTGCTAGTCAGGATCAGGAGAGTGCCATCGTTCTCCTCCTTGGCGACGAAGCCAGCCGCGCTGCACGATATCAGCATGCTGGTGAGGAACCCGGATAATGCGAAGTAGGCGACAAGAAGAAGCTGGCTGGTAGTGAAGTAGGTTCGCATCTGCAGAGAAGACTGACCCTCGGAGCACGCCATCGAGACACCCCCTACCATGAATATGGTCACCAATGGGACTATCAGTAGTGCGCTCTTCCAAGCAGTTAGATCGATGAGGGTCTTCTCGAATACGCATCGGAACCCCATCCTAGCAATCCCTCCCTATTGTCTGGCGATAGACATCCTGCAGGCTCGCTTGTTCTCTTCCAAAGTAGTCGATGTCGGCGCCCACCTCGGCCACAGCTCTCATGACACTGGCCTGCAGCAAGGCAAAGTCCGAACTGGTCAGGTGTATGTTGCCGTCATCATCAACAGCCATCTCTTTGATACACTCCTGGCCTTGCAGACCCAGGAGGACTGCTTCTCGTTTGGAAACTCTCAACACGTGGCGATTGAGTGTCACGTTCTGTTTCAGACCCTGCAGGCTGTCCTCTGCCACCATGCGACCCTTCTCAATGAGAGTGATGCTGTCGGCAAGCTGCTCCAGTTCCGGCAGGATGTGGCTGCTGATCAGGATTGTGATCTTCACATCTCGACGAAGTTCTTTCAGCTTGTCGATGAGCGCCATCCGCCCATCGGGGTCGAGGTTTGCAGTTGGTTC
>CALMBS010000329.1 GCA_937860285.1 uncultured Chloroflexota bacterium | reverse complement strand
CCCACGTCAGCCGCCTTGGTGTAGATGCCGCCGCCCACCCTCATGAAGAGGGCGATCAGCGTGCCGCCAAAACCGAAGCCGAGGAGTATCAGGGGCGCATCCTTGAAGAAGATGATGAAGATCAGGGTGCCGCCCAGGAGACCCAGGCCGTCGGTGAGCATGCCGGTGATGGTGCCAGTGCGGTAGGCTATCTTCAGGGCATCTACGAAGCTGGAGCGGGAGGCCTCAGCCACGCGGATATTTCCCTGCAGGGCCATGTTCATGCCCACATAGCCGACCAGCGCGGAGAAGCCGGCGCCCATGAGGAAGCCCAGGGCGCGGCCCAGGCCGATAAGCCAGTCGGGGTTGTTGTACTCATTAGGTGGCCGGTAGCCGAAGAACCCGGTGGCGAAGATGAAGGCCGCCAGCACGAGGATCAGGAGGGCGATGGTCTTGAACTGCCGCCTTAGATAGGCATTCCCGCCATCCCTGATCGCCTTGGCGATCTTCTGCATCTTCTCATTGCCCGTTGATTTGCTCATGATCTGCCGGGTGAGGAACCAGGCATAGAGGAGGCCCAGTATGGCGACCACCACCACGGCGATCATGGCCCCCTTTTCAAAGCCAGTTACCGCATCGTTGGTAAAACCGTCAAAGAGCGTGATATCCGCGGGATTGACGCTGCCAGGTAGACCAGTAGGTGGAGCGATACTCATCTAGTCTGATCCCTCCCTCCTCTCAGAATCAATACGCATACGCTGTCAGTCCTCCTTTCAATCAATCCTTGCCTGTAACCTTCCGCTGTCCTCCCGACTTTCCTCTCGACCGTTTGATCGACCCAAAACAGAATTATAACAAGTCCGGATTCCGGATGCCAAACCGGGCGCTCGGGGACGAGGCCTCGGGGCCGGGCCTGAGGGGCCGCCCGGCGGCTCAGGACCAGAGCCAGGACGGGATCTTGTCCAGGATGGCCTTGGCCAGCAGGGCCACCACCAGCCACTTGACCGTCTTGCCCGTCCAGACAGCGCCGAAGAACTTCCAGGCCGGGAAGCGGGTGGCCCCGGCCGTGGCGCCTATCAGGCTGAAGAAGGGATTGAACACCGCGGAGGAGATGAAGACGGCCAGGGCGCCCTTGGCGTGGACCCATCTCTGGAGCCGGGGATAGATGCCATGGACTTCCCTGGCGGTCTGGGCCTCGATGAAGCGGTCCTTGAGGAAGAAGGCGTGGCCGGTGCGCCCGGCGGTGTAGATGACCAGCTCTCCCAGGGCCTCCCCCGCGCCCGCGGCCAGGCCCACATACCAGGGGTTGAGTACGGCCCCCAGGGCGAACATTACGGGCAGGGAGGGAACGAAGGCGATGACGGTGGCCGCGGCGAAGAAGCTGATGAGGAAGGCGCCCAGGTAGCCGAACGCGGCGAAGTCCTGAAGGTGCTGCTTCAGGAGGATGGCCGAGGCAGACACAATGCCGATCACCAGGAGCGCCACCAGGACCCAGCGCCAGGTCAGCTTCCTGGGCTTCGCCGCCCGGCTCTCCGGCTTCACATCGCTTTCAGTGCTCATCCCGCGTCACCCGGCCCGGACCAGACTGGAGGGCCTCACAGAAAGGCCCATTATACGACACGTTCGAACCGGCCGGCCAACGAAGCGCCGGCCCGGGCCCGGGCACCACCGGCCGCCCTATCCGATGAATGGCAGATGGTCCTCCATCCAGTCGTAGAAGTAGCACACCAGCAGGTACTTGGCGAACTTGCCCACGAAGCAGGCCACCCAGAACTTGCTGGCCCGCATCCGGGTGGCGCCGGCCACTATCCCGGCCACGTCGAACGGGAGTATGGGCTGGAAGGCCAGTATCATAATGGCCAGGGCGCCGTACCGGTCCACCCAGCCGGCGATCTTCTCGTAGGCTTCCGGGTAGTCGTTGAAGACGATCTTCTTGCCGACCGTGCCCGCAAAGTAGCCGCCCATCTCGCCGATCGACCCGCCCAGGGCGGCGGCCAGCGCGATCAGGGCCGGGTTGTAGATGCCGGCGGCCGTCACCATTATGGGCATGAAGACGTAGACCGGGGCCACCACGGTGAGGTTGGCCGCCAGGGCAGCCCCGAAGACGACGATGTAGGCCACCCACTCGTAGTCCCGGAGGCTGTCCTTCACCGGCTCCAGAAGCCGGCCGAAGATCCAGGCCAGCAGCAGGCTGATGATGACCACGACGCCGAAGACCACGGCCAGCCGGACCCATCTGTTCCTCCAGAGGCGCTTGAGGTATGTCTGCATCGTGGTTCTCAGTTAACAGTCTATGATAGCAGATAGCGGCCGCCGACCACACCCGACAGATGGCCCCGGAGATCATCTATTGGTGTTCGGCGCTCACTGGATGCTATAATTTCTAATTCTGGACCGAACGACACGTGGTCACCGGAGGTTGAGTTTGGCAAGTAACAGCGATTTCGACAAGTTCAAGGGCAGTGCAGACTACGTCAGCGACGAGGCTCTGCGGAATGCGGTCAACGTGGCCATCGCCCTCAAGAAACCCCTTCTGGTGCGGGGTGAACCGGGCACCGGCAAGACCATGCTGGCCCACAGCATCTCCCAGGGCTTGAAGAAGAAGCTGCTGATCTGGAACATCAAGTCCACGACCAAGGCCCAGGAGGGGCTGTACGTCTATGACACCGTCCAGCGCCTCAACGACAGCCGTTTCGGGGGCAAGGACGTCTCCAATATCAAGCAGTACATCAAGCTGGGCAAGCTGGGGCAGGCCTTCGCTTCTCCGGAGCAGGTGGTCCTGCTCATCGACGAGGTAGACAAGGCCGACCTGGAGTTCCCCAACGACCTGCTCAACGAGATCGACGAGATGACCTTCTACATCCCGGAGACCAACGAGACCATCAGCGCCGTCCACCGGCCGGTGGTGATCATCACCAGCAACGCCGAGAAAGAGCTGCCGGACGCCTTCCTGCGCCGCTGCGTGTTCCACTACATCGAGTTCCCCGATCCGCCGCTCATGGAGCAGATCGTCAGGGTGCACTACCCCGCCCTGCAGGACGGCCTGCTGCGGGAGGCCATGAAGACCTTCTACCTGATGCGGAACATCGAGGACCTGCGCAAGAAGCCCTCCACCTCCGAGCTCATCGACTGGCTGCACTGCCTGATGGTGGGCGGCGTGCCGGTGGACCGCATCGCCAAGGAAGTGCCTTTCGTGGGCACCCTGCTCAAGAAGGAAGTGGACTACGACTTCTTCATGACCCGCCACCTGCAGCGGCAGCCCGCCGGGCGCAAGGTGGACGTGTACCGGATGCTGCACTAGGGGACAGGGAGAGATCTTGTTTACCGACTTCTTCTATCTCCTGAGGAAGAGAAAGGTCCCGGTCTCCATCACCGAGTGGATGACCCTGATGGAGGCCCTTTCCCAGGGGCTGGTCACCAACCTGGACGAGTTCTACTACCTCGCCCGGGCGGTGCTGGTCAAGAGCGAGACCTACTTCGACCAGTACGACGTGGCCTTCCAGGAGTTCTTCACCGGCATGGAGTTCCCCTCGGACA
>CALMBS010000328.1 GCA_937860285.1 uncultured Chloroflexota bacterium | reverse complement strand
TCTTGAGCGTCACCTGCTTCGGGCCCTGGATCTCCACCTTCTTCTTGCACTTCACACAGTACGCTTGCGCCATTCGTTCCAGCCTCCTTCCACTTCAGATTTGTGCTGAGGCTAGCACCAACGGCGCCGTTCGTCAAGAGGCCAGGACGAACAGAGGCCAGCATCTTGCTCTGCGTTGACAGCCCTGCGGGCCGGTGGTAGTGTCCAAAATGACCGGAATGAGAGAGCTCTGCGTGAAGCTGCCGGGGTGGTGCGGCGTGGCTGTGTTGGCCGCCATCCTGGTGGCGCTCTGGGCCAGGCCCGCACTGTGCGCGGATGCCGCGGACGAGGGCTCCATCCGTGTGGTGACGTTCATCCAGTACCCCAGGGCAACTGCCTTGGAGGCAGGCGAGGCCTATGGTGTCTTCAGCGTCAGCGCTGCGGGTGTGCTATGCCCGGACTACGAATACCCGGGACACCGTTGGGCCCGGCCCGACGGCATAGAGTACTGGATAAACCCGGCGGGCAGCGGTGTTCTGTCCGGGACTGCCATCAGTGCTACCGGAGCGGCGTTTGATACCTGGGGCGGCGCCTGCGGTCCACTGAGCTTCTCCTATCAGGGCGCGACCGGCGTGGCAGCCGGGGTCAAGGACGGCCGGAACGTGGTCTCCTGGGGAGACCTCAGCGCCTACCCCGGCGCACTGGCGGTGACCAGTCACTGGCTCAATGTTCATGATGAGATCATCGAGGCGGACACGCGGATGAGCGTCGACGAGCTCTGGAGCTACACCGTGCCCAACGTTGCCCATGATCTGTCAGCGGTGGCGGCCGCCAATGCGATCCGCTACAGCGATCCCACCAACTCGGGCACGCCGGGTACCTACGACATCCGCGGCATAATGACCCACGAGGCCGGGCATTGGCTCAACCTGGCTGACCTGTACGACGATGCGCAGAGCGAGCTCACCATGTTCGGCTATGGCGAGCCGGGGGAGCTGAAGAACGACACGCTGGCCTATGGTGACGAGCTGGGTGTTGAGCTCATCTACCCGGCACGCACCGTGAGCCTCGAGACGTCCGGTTTGCCGTCGTCCAGTCCGGCCACGATTCGCTATTGGCAGGGGGGAGTGCTCCAGACAGACACCACCTGCGAGAACTGGACGGCCACGGTGGACGACGGCTCCGTGGTGAGCATCGACAGCATAGTGGCTGTCTCTTCCACCGAGCGGTACAGCACAGCGGCCGATACCGTCTGGAACGCGACCAGTTCGGCAACGCACGCCGTGCCGTACTACCATCAGTACAAACCCGACATCTCCGTGGCCGCCGCCGGCCGTGGTCACTCGGACCTGGATGACGGCAACTGCGTGACACTGACATACGTTCAGCATGGCTCCGTGGGGACCTTCAGCGCCTCTGACACTGAGAGGTTCAACGAATGGCTGGACTCCGGCTCCGCAGCCAGCCTGGACCAGCTGTCGTCTGCCTCTACGTCCTTTCACCGTTGGCACGCCTCCGGGGCCACCTCCTGGATCATCGACAGCGCCGGCTCCAGGTCCGTGACCTATACAGAGCAGTTCAAGGCCACTCTGACGCTCTCGGGTCTGGGGCCGTCCTGCCCGGCCATCATCAGTGCCGAGCAAGACGGAGCCGTGATTACCGGGACTGCCTGTGACGGCTGGTCCGACTGGGCGGATATCGGCTCCAGGCTCAGCATCTCCAGATGCGTGGAGTTGTCCTCGGACGAGCGCCGCCAGGCGCGCGACGAGACATCATGGACCGTTGGTTCAGCGCTGGAATCCGGAGTGCGCTACGGGCGCCAGTTCCTGGTGTCGGTCAAGATCAATGGCCTCGACGAAGCCCATCCTGCCGTCCTGACCTTCGTGCAAGATGGGTCGACAACCAGTGCGGGGGTCTGCGACGAGTGGAGCGCCTGGGTGGACTCACGATCCGCCCTGACTGTGGACCAGTCGGTGGACGGAGGCTGGATGGGCGATTGGGCTGCCCGGGACACCACCGACTGGACGGTGGCTTCTGCGATGTCAGTCTCCGTCTCCTATGGCCGCGGCTACACCGGGCTGTATGTCCTCCTGGGGGCGCTCGCGGCCGGCGCGGTGATGGCGGGCGTCGGGGCGTTGGTTCTCCTGCGCCGGCGCTCAAAGCGAGGCAGCCTGCCCGGCGGGCCTGACGGCGTCGATCCGTTTCAGCCGCCCGGGTGACGGACCGGGGACTCGCTCG
>CALMBS010000327.1 GCA_937860285.1 uncultured Chloroflexota bacterium | reverse complement strand
GGATCCGACGGCGGCCGGGCGTCTCAGCCTGCGTGCCGTCGGCGTGCCGGACGGAACGCTGTTCGGTCCGTACGGCGAGAGCCAGCTGCGCACCATGGCCGCGTTTCAGGCGCGCTTCCCGGACGTCCCGTCGTCGGCGGTGTACTTGATGCGGATGCATTTGGCGGAGCAGCCAAAGCACGGATCTCTCTTGACCTTGGGGCCGGTCTGAACGAAGTCCGTTCCCCAGGCAGTGAAGGCGCCGCGGTTGAAGCTGCGGAGGTAGTCGCTCAGGTGCTTCAGCCTCTCCGGCTGGGCCACGGAGGTCTTCCTCCGGGTGCCCCGGACCACGACGGCCTTGAGGTTCTTGGAGCCCATGACGGACCCCAGCCCCGCGGAGCCGCTGGCATCGTTGTCGGCCAGGAGGCTGGCGGTGCTCACCCTGTTCTCACCGGCGGGACCGATGGCGACCACCCGCACATCGCTGCCGTGATCCTCTTTCAGCGCCTCCCGAGTCTGGGGCGCTCCCCGGCCCCACAGGCCGGAGGCATCGGCGAAATCCACGGCGTCGTCGCGAATCACCAGGCAGGTCGGCCGGTCCGACCGGCCGTGGACCACCAGGGCATCGTACCCGGCGAACTTGAGCTCCGCGCCCCACCGCCCGCCCAGGTTGCCGTAGTTGAAGGTCTCCGGTGTGCGATACGGGGACTTGCCGTAGATGCCCCACCTCGATCCCCCGATGACGGGGACTCCGGCCAGGGGGCCCACCGCAAAGACCAGCCGGTTCCGCTCGCTGAGTGCGCCGGTCTCCGGCGGCACCTCTTCCCAGTAGAGGCGGGCGGCGAAGCCGCGGCCGCCGATGAAGCGCTGATAGGGCCCGGAGGAGACCGTCTCCGAGGTCCTCGAAGAGAGGTCCACCTTGAGGATCCTGCCCGCGTATCCGCAGGTTTGCGCCATAGTTGTCCCTGCCCGGCTACCGGCTCCCGCCCACCTCAGACGGGTCCAGGTGCACGAACTCCATGCCGCCATCCACCTCAAGCTTCTCGCCCGTGATGAAGTCGGCGGCGGACGATGCCAGGAAGATGGCTGCCAGGGCAATATCTCTGGGCTTCCCCATCCTCCCGCGCGGAGTCCCGGCCAATAGCCTGTCCACCACCGGCGCCAGGGCCGGCATGCTGCCCTCCGTCTCTATGGCGCCCGGCAGGATGCAGTTCACCCGAACGTGCGGCCCGAGCTCCCAGGCCAGGGTCTTGGTCATGGCGTTGATGCCGGCTTTGGCCGCTGAGTAGGCTACCATGCCGGGGGCCGGGACCTGCGAGTTGCCGGATGAGATGTTGATGATAGAGCCCGTCCTGCGCTCCATCATGTGTTTGGCCACTGCCCTGGTGCAGAAGAAGGCTGCTGCCAGGTTCAAGCGAACCACGCCTTCCCAGCGCTTGTCACTGTACTTCAAAGCCGGACAGTAGGCGGCTCCTCCGGCGTTGTTAACCAGAATGTCGATGTGGCCCATCTCCCTGATGCTGCTGGCCACCATGCTCTCCACCTGCCTGCTGTCCGTCACGTCGCAGACCTGGGCCAGGGCCCTGCGCCCCATGGACCTGGCCGCCGCCGCCGCGGCCTCGGCCTGCTCCATGGCCAGGTCCCAGCACACGATGTCGGAGCCGGCTTCCGCGAAGGCCGCCGCGATGCCGCGCCCGATGCCCCTTCCGGCGCCGGTGATGATGGCCACCTTCCCGTGCAGTGAGAACTCGTCCAGGATCATGCCCTGCCTCCTTCTAAGCCGCGGCGACTCCGGGGCCCGTCGCGATCCCCCGTATCTCGCTCACGCCGGCCGGTAGCGATGCACCACATCCTCCACCACCCGCCGGCCGCTCTGCACCGCGGCGGGTGAACACCACCAGCCTGGCGGACCGCAATCATCGCCCACAGTATACAGTCCCAGTATGGGTGTCTTCACGGGCATGGTGAATCCCGGCCAGGTCTTCATCAGGCCCCACTCCTCGCGGTTCACCCGGATGGTCAGTATCCGGGCGTATTTGTCGAAGCCGGGGATGTTGTCTCTCAGGTCCGCCAGGACCATCTCCACCTCCCCCTTCAGGTTGAAGGGAGGGAGCGAGGACTCCAGGTAGGCCGCCGCCCCCGAGAGGTGTTTCCCCCTGGGGGCCCTCTCGGGGCAGGCGTTGGTGTTGGTGCTGTACATAAAGACCCGCCGCGCCTCCGTCAGGCAGATGACCGAATCGGCCTCGATGAGCGGCCGGTCATGGGTGAAGTAGATGATGGTCTGCGGGGCCCCCTTCACCGTGTACGCGTCCTTCAGGTATCCGGGTGGGAAGAGGTCCTTTCCTGCCAGGCCTACGGTCTTCTTGACTCCCGCATTGCAGATCACCGCCTGGGCGGCGATCTCGATGCTCTCTCCGCCCTTCCGCACCACGGCCCCGGTGGCCACGCCGTCCCTGGTGGTTATCTTCAGCGCCGGGCAGCCGGTCCAGACGTCTCCCCCCATACTTCTGATGGCCCTGACCAGCGCATCGGTGAGCTGGCCCCCGCCCCCGGGCAGATAGCCCCATATCCGGCCGGAAGCGTCGATCTCTTTCATCATACGGAAGTACTCGCCTGCGGGCAGCTCCGAATTGCGGATGGCGCCGGCGGCCGCCAGGTAGTTCTGGAACATCCCCAGTATGGCCGGGTTGGTCGTGTACTGCCTCAGCCACTCGTCGAGTGACCAGGAATAGGATGGCGGGGCCCAGGCCATGGCCCGCTTGATGGCCAGCATAAGGCGGTCCGCCTCCGCCTCGCTGGTGGCGGCGTGGCCGATCATGGTCTTGAGGATGCCCTTCCCGGACTTCGGCTGCGGGTAGTCCTGGCCGTGGATGCGATACACCCACTGGTTGTCGGTCACCCGCATCTCGAACTCAGCGCCCACCTCGCGGCACAGGGCGCCGTGGCAGTCGTCGGTTACGGTGTTCAGTCCGGTGTTCAGCTTGTATCCATGGTAGTCGTGCGTGGCGCAGCGCCCTCCGGCAAATGGCAGCTTCTCCACCACCAGCGTCTTGTAGCCCGCCTTGCTGAGCAGGGAGGCCGAGGTCGTACCGCCGATCCCGCTCCCGATGACCAGCATGTCGTATTGCAGCTTCTTCACTTCCCCTCCTCCAAAGCATCCTCCGGGCAGGCGTCGATGCAGGCCAGGCAGTCATTGCACTTGTCCGCCTCCACCTCGATCGCGCCAAGGCTCTTCAGAGCATCCACGGGGCAGTACAGGACGCAGATGCCGCAGCCGGCGCACTTCTCTTCATTCCAGGCGATCACGGGCCACCTCCGTATTCTCGGCTCCTGTTGGCCATGGGTCCGCGGAGAAGCTGTAGCTCTTCCGGGAATCCGCAGGCTCTTGCAGTATTAGTATACTAATTAGTATACTAAGTCGTCAATACCCGTGTACAATAGCCACCAGAAAGGAGAATCAGGCCGATGGGAGAAAGCAAGTCAAAGGCCAGTGCGGCTTCCGGCCGACCCGGAGGGTGGCCTCTCGACCCTGACGAGGAGCATGAGTTCTGGTCTCTCCTGAACC
>CALMBS010000326.1 GCA_937860285.1 uncultured Chloroflexota bacterium | reverse complement strand
GCCGACATCATCGTCATCAGGCACCCCTGGGAGGGCTCGGCCAGGGTGGTGGCGGACTACGCCGGGGTCCCGGTGATCAACGCCGGCGACGGCGGTCACCAGCATCCCACGCAGACGCTGCTGGACCTGTACACCATCCGGACGGAGAGGAAGAACATCAGAGGGCTGAAGGTGGCCCTCTGGGGCGACCTCAAGTACGGACGGACGGTCCACTCGCTGGCGTACGCGCTGGCCAGGTTCGGGGCCACCATCCTTTTCCGTCCGGCCCCCGGTCTGGGCATACCGGACCACGTGGTCCGCAAGCTGACCAACGAGTACGGCGGCGAGCTGAGGCGCTTCGGCGCGGCCGACAAGGCGGAGGCCGGAAGCCTATTCTCCCTGGCTGCCCTCTATGTGACGCCCAGCACTCCCCACCAGCTGGCCATGATGCCCGACGTCAGCCTCCAGGTCGAGCTCGAGAAGGGGGTGGATGCCATCTACGTCACCCGGATGCAGAAGGAAAGGCGCGAAGGCCCCAGGGGTGAGGGGGAGGAGGGGCGCCAGTACCCGGTGGTGGACAAGAAGCTGCTCAGGGAGAAGACCTTCAAGGACTCGCTGGTGATGCATCCCCTTCCCCGCGTCGACGAGCTGGCCTACGAGCTCGATGCCGATCCCCGGGCCATGTATTTCAAGCAGGCGGCGCGGGGCGTGCCGGTCCGGATGGCGCTGATCAGCCTGCTGCTGGGGGCCGGGAAGCTGGAGGCGGGGCGGAGCGGCCTGCCGTCCGGGCACCGGCATAAGTACCCCGTCTACGACCGGGGCTTCGGCGTCCGGTGCCAGAACCGGAACTGCGTTTCGGTCAACGAAGACAAGTACATCAAGCCGGAGTTCAGCATAGTCAGCCTGAAGCCGCTGACCCTGCGCTGCATCTACTGCGAGCATGAGGCCTTCCCCAAGTACGTGGCCAGCGCGGAATGGCATGAGGGGACGGTCAAGAGCAAGCGCTACCACAGCTCCGACAGCCACTGGATAAAGAAGATCAAGCCGGAGAACCTGATTATCTTCGATTACGAGAGCGAGGCCCAGTCCAGGGGCTTCCTGCCGGGGAAGTATGCCGAGAAGTGACACCAGGTTGAGAAGGGGGACTCTGTTGGTGGCCGGCGGCCGTATCATCGACCCCGGGGCCGGCGTGGACCTGCTGGGTGACCTGCTGGTCCGCGAGGGGCGGGTGGAGTGGCTCGGCGCTGCCGGGGGAGAGGCGCGGTCGCACGGGGACCGCGTCCTGCCTGATGGGTGCGCTGTCCTGCGGGCCAAAGGCCTGGTGGTATGCCCCGGCTTCATCGATCTGCATTGCCATCTTCGCGAGCCGGGCTTTGAGGAGAAGGAGACCATCGCCACCGGCACAGAGGCGGCGGCGCGGGGCGGGTTCACGGCCGTGTGCTGCATGCCCAATACCTCCCCGCCCATCGATTCCGCCGCCGCCGTGGCCACGGTGCAGGAAAGGGCCAGGGCCGGGGCCAGGGTGCGCGTCTTTCCCGTGGGCTGCGTGACCGGGGGGCGGCAGGGAGCGGGGCTGACGGACATGGCCGGCCTGGCGGAGGCGGGCGTGGTCGGCTTCAGCGACGACGGCAGCCCGGTGGCGGACGCCGGCCTGATGCGGGCCGCCCTGGAGCGCGGCCGCCGGCTGGACCTGCCGGTGATGGACCATTGCGAGGACCTGTCCCTCACCGCGGGCGGGGTCATGAACGAGGGGGCTGCAGCGATGCGGCTGGGGTTGCCCGGGATGCCGGCAGCGGCCGAGGAGAGCATGGTGCAGCGTGATGTCGAGCTGGCGGAGGCCACCGGTTCCCGGGTGCACATCCAGCACGTCAGCACCGCCGGGTCCGTGGCCCTGGTGCGCCGGGGCAAGGAAGCCGGGGCCAGGGTCACGGCGGAGGCCACGCCACACCACCTGACCCTGACCGAGGACTGCGTGGAGCAGTGCGGGGCCGGTGCCAAGGTGAATCCCCCGCTGCGCACCGCCCGGGATGTGTCGGCGCTGGTTGAGGCGCTCCGGGACGGCGTGATCGATGCCGTGGCCACCGACCATGCCCCCCACACGTCGAAGGACAAGGCGGGCGGCCTGCGCCCGGCGGCCTTCGGCATCAGCGGCCTGGAGACGGCGCTGGCGGTCCTGCTGGGCCTGGTTCACGGGGGCCGCCTGGACCTGCCGGCCCTGGTGGCCCGGCTGACCTCTGGTCCGGCGATGGTCCTGGCCAGGTCCGCAGGCGGGCCGGTGCTCTCCCGTTACCCGGTCCCGCCGGGACTGGGGGGTCTCCACCCCGGCAGCCCGGGAGACCTGGTGGTGTTCGACCCCGATTGCCCCTGGGTGGCGGACCCGTCGCGGTTTGCCTCGAAGGGGAGGAACACGCCCTGGGCGGGGCGGGCGCTCCGGGGGAGGGTGATGGCGACGGTGGTGGGCGGTGACGTGGTTTACCGCGACAGCAGCTTGGACTGAGAAAGGAGTGGCAAGTGCCGCGACGTAATGACATAAAGAAGGTTCTCATTCTGGGTTCGGGGCCGATCATCATCGGCCAGGCCTGCGAGTTCGACTATTCGGGCACCCAGGCCTGCAAAGCCCTGAGGGAAGAGGGCTACCAGATCGTGCTGGTCAACTCGAACCCGGCCACGATTATGACGGACCCGGGCATGGCCGACAGGACGTACATCGAGCCGCTGACGGTGGACAGCGTGGCCCGGATCATCGAGCGGGAAAGGCCGGACGCGCTTCTTCCGAACCTGGGGGGCCAGACGGGCCTCAACCTGGCTTCGAGCCTGCACAAGGCCGGGGTCCTGGACCGGTACGGCGTGGAGGTCATCGGCGTCAAGGCCGATGCCATTGAACGCGGCGAGGACCGCATCGCCTTCAAGAAGACCATGGCCCAGCTGGGGGTGGCCGTGCCCCAGTCCGCGCCCTGCTACTCGGTGGAAGAGGCGGAGCGGATCGCCGAGAAGCTGGGCTATCCGGTGGTGCTGCGTCCGGCCTACACCCTGGGCGGGACCGGTGGCGGCATCGC
>CALMBS010000325.1 GCA_937860285.1 uncultured Chloroflexota bacterium | reverse complement strand
GCGAGCGGGCACGGGAGCAGGAACAAGGTGGTGGAGGTGATGCCGCCCCCGGGCTAGCCGCCCGGCTTGCCAGGGCTCATCTTCGAGTCCATGTAGGACTTGATGGCCTCACGCGAGTTCATGGTGAACTTGAACCCGAGCTTGGCCAGCTTCTCGTTGCTGACGATGATGGGATACCTCATGAACTCCAGGCCCCCGGAGGGCGACTTCCTCTGAATGTGCAGTGACCAGCTGAGGCCGATGAGGGCCTTCCACACCGCGGACGGCAGCCCGAGAGAAGGCTTGCCGGTCGCCTTGAGCATGTCACGGTAGGGGACCTCGCCGTCCGCGCCGGCGTTGAAGATACCGGACCGCCGCTCCTTCACCAGGGTGACGTCCAGCCGGGCCAGGTCGTCCTCGAAGATGAACTGCCACGCGGGATTGAACCCGCAGACATGTATAGTGATGGGCATGAACAGCACGTTGAGACCGGACGGGCCGGCCTCCGGCCCCACCACCGACACCACCCGGACGATGGTGACGCTCTGCCCGGGATGGCTCTTGGCGTACTCCCGGAACAGGAGCTCCACTTCGGCCTTGTCCTGGCCGTATGGGAAGTTCGGCGTCGGCCGGAGAGGCTGGTCCTCGGTGATGAGGGCGGGGTTGTCGGCCCAGGCACCGTAGACGGTGTGGCTGCTCTGGTAGAACAGGGCCTCCACGGAGGCAGCGTCACAGGCCTTGAGGAAGCTCTGGGAGCCGGTGATATTGATCTCGTGAGCATCGACACCCATCTTGGGCGGGAGAACAAAGGCCAGGTGGAACGCGGAGTCCACCTTGTTCCGGGTGAATACCTCGGCCATGGGCTGCCGCACGTCCATGGAGTGGAACTTGAGCTTGCTGGAGGCGAAGCCGGGCGGCTTGATGTCTATGCCGACCACCGTCTTCACGTCCGGATCCTTGTCCAGCAGCTTGAGTATCTGGGTCCCGAGGTAGCCCGAAATGCCGGTGATAGCCACGTTTTCCACGCGCAACCCTCCTTGTCAAACAGCCATGGGGAGCTACGACAGCCGTCATGGACGCAGAGCTTAACCCCCCACCCTCTGGTCAGTCGAAAGTATGCCTTGACGAACGGTTTGATGTCAAGCCGGGCAATGGCGCTCGCGATGGCGCGCCTTCGCCCTCGCGATGGCGCTCGTGATCGCACGAGCGATCACGCTTAGTCCTCCTCGTCCTCCTCCCTCTTGATCTTGCGCGCCTCGGTCAGCATCTGCTCTATCTTGAGGTCGTTTCCGGACACGACCAGCACGTCATTGGCCCGGACCACCTCCATCCGGTCCGGCGTCACGATGACCTCCCTCTCGCGCTGCACGATGAGCACGGCGATCTCCCACTTCCCCTCCCGGCCCAGCCCCAGCTCCGCCAGGGTCCGGCCGATGAAGCTGTTGGGGGGCGAGACCTTGGCGATCCCGTAGGCCGCCGCCAGCGGCATGTAGTCCAGGACCTGCGTCAGCATCAGGCCGTGGGCCACCCGGGTGCCCATTTCGCGCTCCGGGTAGACCACCTTGTCGGCACCGATCCTCTCCAGGATGGTGCCGTGGAGATCGTTGTCCGCCCGGGCCACCACGTAGCGCACCCCCAGCTTCCGCAGCAGGATGGTGGACAGCACGCTGTTCTCGATATCGGACCCCATGGCCACAATGGCCACGTCGAACTTGTCCACCCCCAGCTCCCGGAGCACCGCCTCGTCCGTCCCGTCCGCCTGGACGGCGCGCGTAATAGAGGAGGAGATGGCCTGCACCCTCTTCTCTTCAACGTCCATGGCCAGGACATCGTAGCCCATCCCCAGCAGTGTATTGGCCAGGCCCACGCCGAAGCGTCCCAGCCCCAGAATCGCAACCTGCTTCTTCATGAGATTACCCCCTAACCAATCCTCACCTGGTCCTGAGGATAGCGGTATTCAGTTGTCCTCTGTGCCTGCACCAGCGACAGCGCCAGAGTCAGCGGTCCCAGCCGCCCGGCGAACATGGTCCCCACGATGATGAGCTTGCCGGCCAGCGACAGGAACGGGGTGAGGCCGGTCGACAGCCCCACCGTGCCGAACGCTGACACGGTCTCGAAGAGGACGTCAATAAACTCCGGCGACCGCTGGGTCCCATCGCGCAGCACCATGGCGCTGCTGGTCTCGGTGATGGTCAGCACCAGGGTCACCACGCCCACCAGCCCCAGGGAAAGCAGGGCAATCGCCAGCGACCGGTGGACCAGCTGCGGCCGCATCTCCCGGCTGAAGGCCTCCGCGTGCTCGCGGCCCCGCAGCGAGCTCCACACCGTGCCCAGCAGCACGCCAAAGGTATTGACCTTGATGCCGCCCGCGGTGGAGCCGGAGGCGCCACCGATGAACATCAGCATGATGGTGAAGAAGAGCGAGTAGGCGGCCATCGAGCCCACGTGGATCACGTTGAAGCCGGCAGTCCGCGGGCTCACCGCGTGGAAGAAGGCGTCCAGCACCTTGTGGGACACCGGCATGCCGCCCATGGTCTGCTGGTTGCTGTACTCCGTGGCCAGCAGGACGCCGGTGCCCAGGATGAGCAGGATGGCCGTCACCACCACCACCACCTTGGTGTCCAGCGTCAGCTTGCTGAAGCTCCTCTTCTTGAAGATGTCCCACACCACCAGGAAGCTGATGCCGCCCACGATGATGAGCCCGGCTATGGTCAGGACCACCAGGGCATCAGCGTGGTAGCTCTCGAAGCCGGCGCCGGTCCCCAGTACGTCCAGGCCGCAGTTGTTGAAGGCGGACACAGCGTGGAATATGGATTGCCACAGCGCCGTTCCCGGCGAGGCATAGACCTGAGAGAACCTGATGTAGAGGAGCACCGCCCCGATGCCCTCGCAGGTCAGGCTGAAGAAGGCGATGCCCAGGAGGAGCTGGAGCAGCCCCCCCAGCTTCTCCACGCCCATGGACTCGGCGATGACCAGCTTCTCCCGCAGGCCGACGCTGCGGCCGAAGGCCAGCAGCAGCAGGGTAGCGCTGGACATGAAGCCG
>CALMBS010000324.1 GCA_937860285.1 uncultured Chloroflexota bacterium | reverse complement strand
TCGTAGCAGTCGTTGTCTTCCCACACCTTCCACGTGACCGCCTGGGCCCTGCGGGTATGAGGGTTCTTCGCAAGCTTGCCGCAGATCCCTTCGATCTGATCGAAACCCCTGATGGATTGGGACTCTCCCGGACCGCCGGCACACCCCCACCAGTTGCCCTCGGCGTCCACGACGACCCCGGTATCATTGAGGAACCCGTCGCCGTTTCCGGAAATGAGGTTGCAGGAGAGCCGGCCGCCGCTCCACCCGTCCGACAGGCGGAACGCGGGTCCGCCGCAATCCGTGACCTCGTTGCCAAAGGCCTCCAGGCCGGCCACGGTGTAGACCCACATCCCGCAGTATTCCGCCCCCACTACCGTGTTGCCGCTGACGGTGTTGTCATGGACCATGCCCAGCGCAGCAGCGATCTTGGCCGGGTCGCCGTCCAGGCCGACGACCCCGATCTCCATTCCCACCTGGTTCGTCGCGCCCGAACCGGTGTACCTGTTGCCGATGATCCGGTTCCCGCTGACGTCCTCGGGTCCGATGGGGACCCCGCCTCCGCCGCTGAACCGCAGATCGAGCGCCAGAAGGATGCCGGGGCAGGTGAAATCATCGTGAGTCGCCACCGAGCTCAGGGTGTTGTTGTAGACGTAGTTGTTCGAGCAGGCGTAGTAGTACGGGGGAGTCCCGCTGATGTTGAGCACGCTGAGGCTTATGCCGATGCCTCCTCCGGCAGCCGGCACGTTGATGCCGCTGACCACGTTGTTCGTTATCTCCCAGTTGCTGCCGCCGCGGTTGGTGATCCCCTGCACGGGGTTGTTGACAGTCACGGCGTCGACCACCGCATTGTCCACACCCCGGGCGAAGACGCCGAAGTAGAAGACCCCCGAAGGAATGCAGTTGATCGTGAAGTTGCGCACCTCCGACCCATCGGCTGCGTCGTCGAGCCTGAAGGCGGTGGTGAGCGAGGCGCCCACCGCGTACGGCACCCCGGCAGCGATGACCGATCCGCCGCCGGCTGCTCCGACCAGGTTCACGTCCTTGGCCAGGATGGCTCCGGTATATGAGCCGGCCGCCACGAACACCGTGCCGCCCGCATCCACCACGTCGACCCCCGCCTGGATGGTGGCCTTGGGGCCGACCGTGCCCCCCGTCCAGTTCTCCGAGGTGCCGTCATAGGCGTTGTTCCCGGTCGTGCCATTGACATAGATGGGAGAAGCCGCCATCACCGGTCCGGCCGGGACCAGCCCCCCGGGCATGGCCAGGCATGCCGCCAGGCCGAGAACCAGGCCCAGCACGTTGGCTCTCACAGACGCAGCCGCCCTTCGAACATACTGATCCTGGGATAATATCACCATTGCACAGTCCGGTGTCAATAGCTGGCCACCGGAACCTGTCGAGAAGGACTACGGCTGACTGGTCAGCTTGGAGATGGCCTCTTCCAGCTGGAGCATCAGGGTCATGTCGCCGTCGATCTTCAGCTTGCCGCCGGTCCAGGCGTTGAAGCGGTCCAGCTCGCCCCGCTGTATGGCCGCCCAGTCCGCCGCCGATGCCGTCAGGGTGCAGTTGGGGTTGTCCGCGACGCCCTCGTGGCGGGTGGCCGCGCCCTTCTCGCAGACCGCGTACCAGTCGCCCCCGCCTTCCCCTGTCAGGTGAAACTGGACGACGGCCGTGACCTCATCCACCCTCACCGTCTGGCGTGATGGGGCGCCGGGCGCCGGCAGGCCGAGCAGAGCGGCCAGCCGCTGCGTGCAGGGGTTGTTCGACTCGGCATCCGCCTGGTCCATGGCCACCCCGAGCTTCTTGAAGTTCTTCAGCACCTTCATCATGATGATGCCGGCCCGGAAGACGGCGAAGACCTCGTTGTAGTGGAGCTGGTCCACCTTCCAGCCAATGAGCTCCTGGTAGCGCCGCACCGTCTCCTCCCTGCCCGGGGCCCCCTCCAGGCGGGGGATGCCGTAGCCTTCGCTGTCCACCCAGTCGAGCAGCAGGAAGAAGGCCAGATCAGCCTGGGGATCGCCCAGGAAGGCCATCTCCCAGTCGAAGAGCGCCACCACGTCGCCGTCCGCGCTGAACATGGTGTTGGGCATGCGGGCGTCCCCCCAGCACAAGGTCACCCGTGCCGGCGGGTAGCGGTTCTCCCTGAGCCACTTCATGGTCGCCTCCAGGACCGGCTGCCGCTCGTCAGGAGAGTCCTTCGCCCAGCCCAGGTACCTCTCGTAGTAGTCCAGCTGCCGGTCCAGCGGGCCCGTGCCGCCGCCGGGCACGCCGAGGAAAGACAGCCCCAGCTTCTGCCAGTCCGCCTGGTGCACGCGGCTCATGGCCTCGATGGCCGACCACCACATCCGGGACCGTTTCTGGGGCGCGGCATCGAAGTAGACGCCGAAGGAGTGATACGGCGGGAACTCTGGCGGGACCACCCCTTCGATCCGGCCCATGACGTAGAAGCTGGTGCCCAGGACCTTCTGGTCCGGCTCCAGCCAGTGGACCCTGGCCACGGGGAGCTTCGCGGCGTGCAGCGCCTTCATGACCCGGAACTGGAGGCTGAGATCATAGTCAGGGTAGACCGGCGAGGACCGGGGGGCGCAGCGCAGCACCATAGCCTCCGAATTCGGCCGGCCCGCCTCCTGCCAGCTGAGGCTGAAGAGAAAGGTCTCGTTGGAGATGCCGGCCCCCGACCTCTCCAGGTTGGAGATAGCCAGGCCGCGGGCCTGCGGCATCTTCCCGCGGATCCAGTCCAGGAGTCTCGGCTGCAGCTCGGAAAGCTCAACCTGACGCGAGAGCATATTGCACCTCCTGCCTAGTAGCCCTGGTAACCGTACCTGGGGTACTTGCCCACCACCATCAGCTCCACCGTTCCGTGGCCCACCTCACCCCCGCAGGTGAACTCCGACCCGTAGTCGCAGTACCCCCAGATCTCCTTCATGGTCTCCGGGTTGTTCAGGTCGAACTCGTGGCCATCCATCCACTTTTCGCCCATCCACTTGCCGTGGATGAAACCCTGGTAGAAGCCTCCGTAGCCCACCGGCGCCTGGTAGCAGATGGTGACCGGGCGGATCGAGACCTCCTTCTGGGTGCCGTCGATGGTGGTGAACGAGACGCCGCCTCCGGCGAACCGCCGCGCCTGCTCCGGCAGATCATCCCGGAACCTGTAGTTGTGGTCCAGGCTCACGATCTTGAGCGGTTCCCTGTTGGCGCTGAAGGGATAGAAGAGGCCGCCGCCGAAGTGCCACCGGTTCACGAACCCGCCCTGATCATCCCAGATCTCCCGGAGGTGGTAGGTGGCGCCCCAGCTCTCGAACTGCATCAGGGCGAAGTTGAAGAGCATCCCCGCCGGCAGCTCCGGCGCCTGGACCCCGGTCTCGATGAAGTCCGCCCCGGCCAGCCTGATGCCCCACGACCGGTCCCTCTCCCCCACCCAGCCGTCCCGGTCCAGCCGGCATGTCTGGCCCTCGCACTTTATCCAGCCGGAGGGCCTCGCAGCCTGGACCATGCGCTTGATGTGCTCCTTCACCCGGCCGCGGCTCACCTGGTACTGCGCCGGGTCCTCCTCCACCAGGGGGCTCACGCCCTCCAGGGTGATGTCGTAGCTCAGTCCGTACTGGTTGTCGTCCAGCCGGTACCTGATGGCCCGCAGCGGCTCCACCACGTCGTAGGAGAAGGGACCGACCTTGGAGACGTCTATCTCCGGCCGAAGCTCTCGGGAGGCCCGGACCACGTGCTCGGTGCGGCCCTGGATGGCGAAGGCCACGAAGGCATCCATGACGTTGCGGTTGGGGTAGTATCCGAAGCTGGCGGCCAGGTGGGCCGTGCCGGCGATGTCGTGGACCTGCATCCAGGCCCGCTCCGTCCACTCCCGCGCGCTGGTGCCGGGCTGGTCAAAGGTGGACACCACCTGGTGGCAGAACATCTCGTCGTACCGGGTTATCATCTCTCAAACCTCCAATCCGCCGGGGAACCCACGGCCCGGCGCCGCCATGCCGTGTCCGGGCATAGCGCCTAGGCCAGGAGCCCCCTCCCGGCCAGGTCCTGCGCCACCTCCGGCAGGCCGGCCTTCTCCAGGGACTCGCTGGTCTGCAGGCCCGTGGTCACGTCCCATCCCCGCAGCGCGTAGTACTCGTCCTTGGTCTTCTCGAACCCGTCCCGATCGACGACCGCACCCCGGCGAGACACGACCTGCCCGTCGTGGCCGGGCACCACGCAATCGGCGTTGGCCTGGTCGTACTGCACCGGCAGGTTGAAGAAGTGGTCGGGCAGCGCGTCGAAGCGGCGGCCCCGGTGCCCTTCCCTCGCCAGGATGGCCCTCTGCAGGTTGAAAATCCTCTCGCCCGTCCGGTAGAGGTCCTGCTCGCTGTCTCCGTTCCCCAGCACCGCGGCCAGGATCCGGCTCTCCAGCCCGGGATCGCCCACCTTGTCCGGCGACGGATCGCAGTCCGTGATGGGCCAGAGGAAGTTGCACAGGATCAGGCTGGCCTCCACAAACTCCCGGTCCTGGATCATGCTGGCAGCCAGGGCCTTCCCCTCCCAGGTGCTGAAATCGCCGGCTACCTCCCCACCCCAGAACTTCCGGGCCACGGTCCGGATCACGTCTGCGTTGATGAGCGTCAGCCCCCGGGTGCCGGCCGAGAACTTGGCCATGACCAGGCCGATCTCGTGGACCTGCTGGATGGGCATCCTGGGCTCCATGGCGTACAGCAGCGCGTTGGTGTTGTACAGCCTCGGGCCGTAGGGATGGTACCCGGGCTCGGCCAGGTGCCCGGCGAGCCCTGCCTGCTCCCGGGCCGCAGGGCCCAGGTCCTCCGCAGCCTGGTGCAGGCCCCGGGCCAGCAGCTCGCCAAAGCCCTCCCGCAGGGCGATCTTCCGCGTCAGCGTCTGGATGAACTCCGCGCTGCCCAGCTTCGAGAGGGGTATGCCGGTGCCCTCGTCGGTCAGGATGCCAGCCTGGTGGCACAGGTGGAGCCAGCTGATCATCAGATCGATGGCTACGGCATCCAGGCCGTAGTTGTCGCACAGCCAGGTGGCCTCGAAGGCTGCGTCGTTCCAGTCGCCGTGATGCTTGTCCACCCACGGCTGGTAGAAGAACGCGGAATGGCACAGGAACTTCCCCCGGCGCCCGTCTCCGGCGACGTAGACCTTCCGGGCGCAGCGGCCCAGGCACCCGTAGCAGGGCTCCTTCTTCATCTCCGGGCCCGGCATCAGCCTCGGCTCCAGGGTCGGGTCCCGCGACCAGCGGCTGAGGTACTCCCAGCCATCGGTGGGGAAGCTCCGCTTCAGGCCGCGATAGTGCGCGGTCACCTCCCGCAGGTCATCGGGCCGGGCTATCCGCACCGGCTCGCGGCCCTCCATGACCACCACCGCCTTGAGCTTCTTGGACCCCATCACCGCCCCCATCCCGCCGGAACCGCTGGCGTTGTTGTCCGCCAGCAGCGTAGCCATCACCGCCCTGTTCTCGGCCGCCGGGCCTATGGCCACCACCCTGGCCGAGCTCCCCAGCTCGCTCTTCAGGGCTTCCCGGACCTCGATGGCGCCCAGGCCCCAGAGGGCGGATGCGTCCCGGAACTCGGCCGTGCCATCGTGCACGAAGAGGGAGACCGGCGTCTCGGAGTGGCCCTGGACGACGATGCCGTCGTAGCCGGCGAACTTCAGGGCGGCGCCCCAGCGGCCCCCCAGGTTGCCGTAGGAGAAACGGGCTGGGGAATGGGGGCCTTTGCCGCATACCTCCCAGCGCGATCCACTTACGGCCGGGACCCCGCAGAGGGGGCCGGTGATGAATATCAGGCGGTTTTCGGGGTCGAAGCAGCCGGCACCGGGGGGCACCTCATCCCAGTAGATCTTGGCCGCGATCCCCCGGCCGCCCAGGAACCGGCCGGAGTACTCCGCGGTGGAGACGGTCGAGGCCCGGCGCGCCGACAGGTCGGCCCGCAGTATCTTGCCGGCGTATCCGTACTCACCCATGGTCCGCACCAGAGCGCTGAAGAGGTCCGCGCCCTCCCTATTCCGGGGGCACCATCTTCATCAGCTCACCCGGGTTCCTGG
>CALMBS010000323.1 GCA_937860285.1 uncultured Chloroflexota bacterium | reverse complement strand
GGTCCAGTCCGGCGCCATGGACGAGCTCGTGGCGTCGCTGGAAGAAGGCGACCTGGACGCAGTCGTCGTCATCCCGGCCGCCATGGACCCCGCCCTGGCCCAGAAGCTGCCAGCGGCCCTCCGGGTCTACTACGACCCCAGCCGCACCTCCAACCAGCAGATACTGGTCCCCATCCTGACCCAGGTGGTCAGTGGACTGAACCAGTACATCCAGGGCACGTCCCCCCTCATAAGCCTGGAGGAGCAGAGCGTCCAGTCCCGCGAGCTGCGCTACATCGACTACCTGGTCCCGGGCGTGCTCGGCATGTCCCTCATGTTCTCCGGCATCTGGGCGGGGATGCCCATCGTGCAGCAGAGGCAGGCCCACATCATCAAGCGCCTCAGCTGCACCCCGCTGCGCCGCTCCACCCTGGTGATCGGGGACCTGGCCTTCCGCATGATACTGGTGCTGCTCACCGCCGCCCTGATCATCCTGGTGGGCCGGCTGGTCTTCGATGTGCAGATGGTGGGCAGCTGGTTCACCCTGGCCGGCATGATCATCCTGGGATCTCTCGTCTTCACCAGCCTGGGCTACATGATGGCTGCGTTTGTGAAGACGGAGGAGGCCGCCATACCCATCATCAACGTCATCACCATGCCCATGATGTTCCTGTCCGGCACCTTCTTCGAGATCACCAGCATGCCCTCCTTCATCGAACCGCTGATCAAGGCCCTCCCCTTGACCTACTTCAACGACGCCCTGCGGCAGATCATGGTCGCCGCCACCCCACTGCACTCCATGACGACGAACGTGGCCGTGCTGGCGGGCTGGGTCGTTGTCACCCTGGCCGTCACAGTGCGCTTCTTCCGCTGGGATTGATCGGTTGACTCGTGCGGCGGCTTCTCCTATACTTTTCCCATTGTTTCGAGGAGGCGCCATGGCCATCGACACCTATGTAGACAGATACCGCACCTGGAGGTTCAACGCCTACACCTGGCGCCAGGAGCTCAGCCTGCCCAAGAAGGTGGCGCTGGCCCTGGGCATGGCCTGCGTTACCGGCCTGCTGGCCCAGGTCAGGATTCCCCTGGGGTTCACCCCGGTGCCCGTAACCGGCCAGAACCTGGGGGTGCTGGCCAGCGGCATAGCCCTGGGCCCCTGGTTCGGCGCGCTCTCCATCCTCTTCTACCTGGCCCTCGGGGCCTGCGGCGTCCCGTGGTTCCAGGGCCACGAGGGCGGCCTCCAGTACCTCCTGCACTCACCAACCCTGGGCTACCTCTTCGGATTCCTGGTGGTGGCCTTCATGGTCGGCCGCCTGACGGAGAAGCACCTGTCGCTGCGGGGATTCTGGGGACAGGTGTGGCTGATGTCCACGGGCATGATGATCATCCTGGCGCTCGGTGCCTCGTACCTGGGCATCGCGTTCCACATGACCGCCAGCGAGGCCGTGACCAAGGGCGTCATACCCTTCCTGGTGGGCGACCTTCTGAAGGCCGCCCTGGCCGCCGGCGTGGCCACCACCGTCCTGCCCAAGGAGCTGCACAGGGGTGACAGGGCCTGATGGACATCACCTGGCTGGGACACTCGTGCTTCCGCATCAAGGTCAAGGACGCTTTTATCGTCACTGATCCCTTCGACGCCACCCTTAAGTACCCGTGGCCCAGCCCCTCGGCCAACATCGTGACCGTCAGCCACCTCCACCCCGGCCACAACAACCCGGGTGGGGTGGACGGCAACCCCCGGGTGGTCAACCGCCCCGGCGAGTACGAGATCAAGGGCGTCCTGATCATCGGCTTCCCCACATTCCACGACGCGGCGGACGGCGCCAACCGGGGCCGGAACACGGTCTACCTGATGGAGGTGGAGGACCTGAAGCTGTGTCACCTGGGCGATCTGGGGCACGCTCTGTCCTCGAAGCAGATCGAGGAGCTCTCCGGGATCGATGTCCTGTTCGTCCCCGTGGGCGGCGTCTCCACTGTCGACGCCAAGGGGGCCGCCGAGCTCGTCCGCCTCCTCAACCCCAAGATCGTCATCCCCATGCACTACCAGACCCCGGTCACCCCCTGGCTCGAACCGCTGGACAAGTTCACCACGGGCATGGGCCTGAGGGACGTGGCGCCCCAGCCGAAGCTGACGGTGACCCGCTCCAATCTTACCCCCGAGACCAGGGTAGTAGTCCTGGAACAGGCGTCCAAGTAGCCGGACGCCGCCTCCCGGCCAACAAAGAAATGCGGAGCCTTCCTTTCGGAAAAGGCTCCGCCAGGACCCGCCGGGTACCAGTCTCTCGACTAGGCTACTTGATCTCGCCCACAGCGCCCGCCGCCGTCAGCTTGGCCAGGACGTTGTTGGCTTCTTCCTTGGAGACGCCCTCCTTCACCGGCTTCGGCGCCGCCTCCACCAGCTCCTTGGCCTCCTTCAGGCCCAGGGTGGTGCACTCACGGACCGCCTTGATCACGTTGATCTTGTTGGCCCCGATCTCCTTGAGAATAACGGTGAAAGCCGTCTGCTCCTCAGCGGGCGCCGCCGCGGCCGCACCAGCCGCCGCACCGCCAGCCGCCGCCGGGGCAGCCACCGCCACCGCCGCAGCGCTGACGCCAAACTCCGTCTCCAGGGCCTTCACCAGGTCGGACAGCTCCAGGACCGTCATGCCCTTGATGGCCGCGATGATCTCTTCCTTGTTCATTACTTGGACCCTCCTTCCAGTTGTTCCTTCCTAGCCTCTAACACACGCACCAGCCCGCTCAGGTTGGCGCTCAAAACCGTTACCAGCATGTACAGCGGCGACTTGATCTGCCCCACCACCCGGGCCACCATGAACTCCCGCGGCGGCATGGCGGCCAGCGCCGACACCTCATCGGCGGTGAGCATCCGGTCCTGCAGGAAGCCTCCCCTGATGGAGAGGGCCGGCTTGTTGGCCCGGATGTACTCCGTCAATACCCTGGCGGCCGCTACTTCGTCATCGCGGCCAAAGGCCACGGCCGACGGACCGACCAGGAGATCCTTGAGGTGCTCCTTGCCCACGTTCTTGGCCGCAATGGCGGCCAGGTTGTTCTTGACCACCCGGTACTCGATGCCGGACTCCGCCAGCTTCCGGCGCAGCTTGCTCATCTCCGCCACGGTCATCCCGCGGTAGTCGGTGACGACGCCCACGCGGGACTCGGCGAGCGCCTTCTCCGCCTTCTGGATTGCCTCTGGTTTCTTCTCCTTCTTCATCCCTCTTCCCCTTTCCCCCCTCTCTTACAAAGAGTGAGCCCCGAAGCGTGCCGCCCCGGGGCTCCCATGAACCAACTGATATGGTCATTTCGCCTCGGCAGGCAGCTTGGCCGCTT
>CALMBS010000322.1 GCA_937860285.1 uncultured Chloroflexota bacterium | reverse complement strand
TCCTGGCGGCGGACGGCTTCTACGCCTCGCTCTACCGCAGCCAGTTTGAGGCCGTGTCGGCGGGCTGACCGCCCGCGACCCGCGTCTCCGCAGCCTGGCCCCGGCCGGGGCAGTACTATCCTTTTTGGCGCAAACTGACGCGTTGCCTCAAAAGGGGTGTTACCGAAACCGCGGGCAAGCGGGCTGACTCACGGGTCTTCCCGCAACGCGAACCGTTATCTCAATAGGGGTGTTACCGAAACGCGGGCAGGGGGCGTTGCCGAAACCGAGGCACGAATGTCACGGAGATTGGGGGCGTGATTCCTACCGGGGTCGGAGGCACGGGTGTCGGCTGGACAGGAGGCGTCGATGACGGGAGCGGGCATCGGGGAGTACCTGGAGACGGTACGGGAGAGGTACGCCAGGGCCAGGAAGAAGGAGAAGGGCCGGATACTGGATGAGCTCGTCGATGTAGCGGGGTGTCTCCGGAAGGCGGCGGTGAGGGTGCTGCGGCGCAGGAAGGCGGGCAGCCGGGCCGGGAGGACGCCGCGGCCCGGACCGAGTGCTGTTGGCGCCATCGGGAAGCCGGCCAGCCGGGCCGGGAGGATGCCGCGGCCCGGACCGAGTGCTGTTGGCGCCATCGGGAAGCCGGCCAGCCGGGCGAGGGGTGGTCGCCTCAGGGCATATGACGAAGACGTGGTTGAGGTGCTCAGGATGGTCTGGGAGGCTACCGATTATCTCTGTTCCAGGAGGCTGCAACCCTTTCTGCCGGAGCTGGTTCCCGTCCTCCAGAGATGCGGCAACCTCCCCTTCAGTGCTGAGGTGGCCACCCGGGTGTGCCGGATGAGCCCTTCGACGATCGACCGCCTGCTGAGGCCCTGGCGTCGCTCGGCGGCGCGGAATCGATTCTCGGTGACCAGGCCGGCGACCGTCTTCAAGGAAGTGTTTCCGGTGACGACATTTGCGCCGTGGGATGAGGCCCGTCCCGGGTTCCTGGATGTCGACCTGGTGCATCATGGCGGCGCCAGCGACGGCGGTTCCTACCTCATTACCCTCATTGGCGTGGATGAAGCCACCGGTTGGTCAGAATGCGTGGCGGTATGGAGCAAGGGCCAGGAGCGCATCTGCGAGGCGATCGATCGCCTGTGCGAGCGCCTGCCTGTCCCTCTCCTGGGGCTGGATTGCGACTTCATCAGCCGCAGCCTGCGGGCCTATTGCCAGAACCACCACATAAGCCTGGCGCGGTACAAGCCGCACCGGGAGAGACTGAGTGACGTCTGGCGGGTGGACCCGAAGAAGTGGTCGATAGCCCGCCGCCTGATCGGCTACGATCGCTACTCGTCGATGACAGCTTTCGACGCGATGGACCAGGTCTACGGTGTGCTGCGTCTCTACGTGAATTTCTTCCAGCCCACGATGAAGCTGGCCGGCAAGACGTGGCATCGGTCAGGGGCCCGCCAGGCGAGCGACGGCCAGGCATGTGAGGGCCGGGCGTGCGACGACCAGGGATGCGACGACCAGGCGTGCGACGACCAGGGATGCGACGGCCAGGCACGCGACGGGAAGGCACGCGACGGCAAGCTCCACGCCCGCAAGGTATACGCCCCGGCGCAAACGCCGTATCGAAGGCTGCTGGCTTCAGGGCTGCTGTCCGACGACGCACACGCGCGCGGCCGCCGGGAGCTCGAGGCCATCTGTGAGGGTCTGAACCCTATGCTGCTGAGGCAGCAGCTTGACGATAGCCTGAAGTGCCTCCGGGGCCTGGCCGACAGCCCTGGCACTCAGTCTTGGACGACAGGCAAGTCCCGGTTCAGCAACACCGGCAGATGACGCAATGATACCGGTTCGGTAACACCGCCAAATGACGCAACGATTCGCGTTGGCGAAAAAACACATGAGTCAGCTGGCCTGCCCGCCGTTTCGGTAACACCCCTATTGAGGCAACGCGTCAGTATCTCCCGCCGCGGAGTGCTTCTCTGCCGGTTGCCCGGGGGGCTTGCACCCCCTGGTTCACTATCCACAACAGATGAGGGACCGCACCAGCTTCATCATCACCCGCCGCGTCTCCCTCCGCGAGTGGAGCGGATATAGAACTACTAGGATAGGTTGGTATACGATTAGTTTGACTGCGGGCCGATTGGCGCGGTAGAGTATCAGCACCTGACTGCCCATGAGACTGCTTGAGAGCAACTACGCCTTCATTGATGGCCAGAACCTCCATCTCTCCATGCGTGAGACGGGATGGGTCTTGGACGAATCGAGGTTCCTAATCTATCTCAGCGAGAAATACGGAGTGGCGAAGGCGTACTACTTCCTGGGGTACATGAAGGGCAACGAGGCTCTCTACAATCGACTGGAAGCAAGCGGCTACAACCTGATCTACAAGAGAGTCCTGATGATCGGAGGCAGGCCCAAAGGGAACTGTGATTCCAACCTGGTGATGCAGGCCATGATTGACATCCATGAATACGACAAGGCAGTGATCGTCACCAGCGACGGTGACATGGCCTGCCTGGTTGAGCATCTGAGGCAGAAGGGGAAACTGAAGTGCGTGTTGGCTCCCAGGCGAGGGGGTTGTTCTTGCCTACTGACGCAAGCCGCAGGCCAGGATATCGCCTTCATGGAGGGCTTGAGGAACCGACTGGAGTACAAAAAGAAAAGCACCCTATGAGGACGGAACCTCATAGGGGTCTTTTCGTCGTGATCTAACGCTAGCGATATGCTACCGCTTGCGCCGGGATCTGTCAATCGGCGTTCTGCCGGCGTTCTGCCGGTCGGTCTCTCAAAAGGTTCTCACTCCCGATCCATCGTGCGAAGAAGCTCAAGCATCGGGCCCGGAGTGAGGCGCTCCCGCTGCTGCCGCGGCGACCCGAGTCTGCACGCTGCTGCCGCAGCGGCCCGGCGCCTGCGCCGCTCAGGGGGCTTGCATCGGCTGCTATACTGTCCACTGGGAATGGCTCATTGACCATTCCGAAACAACTGGAAAGGGGGGTACTGCATGGGCAAGTACGTGGAGTGGGTCAATCACAAGGGGACCAGGATTCTGTTCCTGAACGCCAACGGTGTGACCGAGGCACAGTACATCGCCGGCCAGAACGAGCTGAAGGATGAGATACTCAAGGACCGGAGCAGTCCCTGCGTGCTGATCGATGCCACCAAGACCCCGATGACGCCGGCCGCCACCAAGAACGCCAAGGAGGTGGCCGCGGCCAACAAGGAGGCCGGCCTGGAGGACGGGCCCAGCGCCATCTGCGGCCTGAGCGGGATACAGAGGGCCACGGCCCAGCTTTTCGGGAGGGGGATACACTTCGGCACCTCCATCGACGAATGCAAGGAGTGGCTGGCCAAGGAAGACGCCAAGCGCCGCGCCAAGAAGTAGCCCTCCCCGTATTGCATTACCATATCGCGCGATGTGGGTGGTGGCCAGGAGCCCGGCGCTTCGGAGCGCCGGGCGCTCTGCGTCACAGGATCGCCCGCAGCCAGCCGCTGTAAGGTTTCTGTGATTTCCTGGCGCGCTGCCGAGAAGGCAGCGTAGGCCCGTCGGGCCCCTCCGAAACCTTTCTGTGATCCCCGCCAAATAGAATGGTGGTGTATCCGCGCGCGCGGGAGAGGGTCCGGGTGGACGGCCGGCACTGGCGGGCGGATCGGGGGCTGGCCGGGAAGGCAGCACGAGCCCGGGCCGGCCGGGAAGACAGGTCTCGTTAAGGAGGAGCACTGATGGGGAGCAGTAACACGGAAAAGAACGTCGGCAGCGTGATGTGGACGCCAAGGAGCCTGATGTCCAAGGTCTTCAACCTGTGCCTGGTATGGCCCCTTTCCTACGGGGCCTACCTGATCATATTCGACGACCCGAAGTGGTACTGGTTCCTGGCCATCACGCTGGCCGACCTGTTCGTGTGCGCCCTGGCCATACGGCAGGTCATGTCCCGGCCGCTGCAGACCCTGGAAAGGACCTCGGACGCGCTGGCCCGGGGAGACGTCAGCGACAAGATATCGGTCACCTCCCACGATGAGATTGGGGCCGTGGCTGCCTCCTATGCCA
>CALMBS010000321.1 GCA_937860285.1 uncultured Chloroflexota bacterium | reverse complement strand
GGGCCGGCGGGCGCCCTGCACCCACCACAGCGGGATGCAGGTCACCACGATGGACCACATGGCCGGTATGACCACCCTCTGGGAGAAAGACGACGTCTTCTGGAAGGGGAAGCCGGACACCATGGACAGCTTGTGCGCCAGGGCGTAGGTCAGGGCGCTGGTGAGCATGTCCGGCGCGTGTAGGGTGTCGGCATCGGTGAAGAGCAGCCACTCGCCCCTGGCGGCGGCGGCCAGCTGGGGACAGGCATGCGGTTTGCCGGCCCACCCGGGCGGAAGCGGCTCGCCCCGGAGCAGCTGGACCCGGGGGTCCCTGGCCGCGATCCGGGCCACCATCTCACTGGTCCGGTCGGTGGAGTTGTCGTCCAGGACCAGGACCTCATAGGCCGGGTAGTCCTGCTTCTGCAGGGACTCCAGGCAGGCAACGATGTCCCGCTCCTCGTTCCGGGCCGGCACCAGGATGGAGATCAGGGGGTAGTCGTCGGGCAGCCGGTGCTTCTCCGAGCCCAGCCGGTGCAGGGCCCTCAGGTTCAGCAGCAGGTTCAGCAGCAGCACCGAGAGGCCCAGGGTCACCGCGCCCAGGTAGATGTGCCACATGCTCACGTCTCCTAGCGGCTCAGGCCGCCCCACGCCTCGGCCCGGACGATGTCATCCGTGTCGGCCTGGTGCTTCAGGAGGAAGATGCCGCACAGGACCGCGCAGGTCAGTGCATAGCCCCAGGACTCGTAGCCCAGGCCGAACAGCGCCGGGTTGTAGAACCAGGCCACCAGCAGGCACACCGGGGCCGCCAGGTGGAAGATGGTGTTGCTCAGGAAGGCCCGCCTGGTGACCAGAAGGGTCAAGCCGTAGACCACGCCCGCCAGGGCCATGGACACCGGGCAGAGGATCATGAAGCCGACGGCGAAGATGGTCTGGCCCTGGCCCCCGGTCCAGCCCAGCCAGACGCTCCATCTCTGGCCGACGGTGGCCGCCACCATCATCAGCAGGTAGGCCCAGAGCTCGCCGGCCACCAGGCCGGCGACCGCCAGGCAGGCTGCGGTCTTCAGCGCCTCCCCCATCAGGGACAGGAGCCCGGGGAGCTTTCCGGCATGGATGATGAGCGCCGTGGAAGTCACGTTGCCGGTGCCCACCCGCCGCAGGTCCTTCCGCGCAAACAGGCGCGCGAAGATGTTGGCCGTCGGGATGCTCCCGATGAGGTACCCGATGGCGATGATGGCCACCACCTGGAGCGCGGTATGCATGGTCACCCCCGCTCTGCTAACCGATACATCGTGATCCGAGGTACATCATAGGCCCGGCCCGGCATTACGTCAATACGCATGGTTACCTATTCTGGGCGTGCAACCCCCGCATATCTGCGACCGGGGTCACAGCCCGCCATCTTGACAGGGGCCGCTCCCGGTGTAAGATAATGACTGAACGTTCAGTCATTCTTTTCGAGAAAGGCGGACCGGGAGGGCAGATGGCCACCAGGCAGGAGAGGAAGAAGGCGGTCACCGAGCTGCGCCGCAGGCAGGTCCTGGACGCCGCCCTGGCCGTCTTCTCCCGTAAGGGCTACGGGGAGGCCACCATCCCCGACATCGCCCGCGAAGGGGGGATGTCGGTGGGCACCATCTACAACTACTACCCCGGCAAGAAGGACATCCTGGTGGCGGTCCTGGCCGGCCGCATCCTAACCGAGCCCTTCCTCAAGCTGATGGAGCAGCCCGCGGTGACCGACGACCGGCAGTTCTTCCGGTCCCTGGTGGAAGAGCGGCTGGCCATGTTGAA
>CALMBS010000320.1 GCA_937860285.1 uncultured Chloroflexota bacterium | reverse complement strand
GTCCCGGCGGGGGCGCCCCGGCGGGTTCCTGCGGCTGGCCCTCCCCCGCCGCGGCGGGCATCGGAGGCTGGCCGCCATCATCCGCCGCCGCGGCCGCGGCCGGCTCCCCCGGGCGGAACTGCATCGACTTCTCGGACAGGACCAGGATGTCGTAGACCTCGGCCGGGACCTCATCGACGACCCCAATAGACCGGCGCCGGGTGGGCCGGAAGTTGAGCAGGCGGTTGCGCAGGGACAGGTCCAGCAGCCTGCCCCTGGCGATCTCCAGCTGTCTCTCGGCCTCGTGCATCAGCGTCGGCGCCTCCCTGCCCGCGACATGATAGGCACCGGGGTGGGCAAAAGTCAAAAGGCGCCGCGCCGGCCGGACGGCCCGGCGGAGACACAGATGAGAGGGAATGGATAGTCCTCGGAGAGGAATTCGAGAGATGGGCCAGTTGTCCTGAAACCCCACCGTGACAGGGCCTCCCCATACTCTATGGAGTGAAGCCCCGGCCCCGGAGGAAGGCCGTGCGCCGCTTCGCGGAATGCTCCGCGGGCAGCGCATGGCGGCGGGCGAGGGCGGGGCACATGTTGGTGCACCGGCGGGACGGGCAGTCCCGATAGCTGATCGAGAGAGACAGGGATGAGACTGCGCACCAAGTTCATGCTGATGATCGGTGTTGGCTTTGCCATCACCCTGGTCCTGACGCTGCTGGTGGCGCGGTACGTGGTGACCGACCGCTTCGCCGACCTGGAAAGGGACAGCACCGAGGAGAACACCCAGCGCGCCGTCAGCGCCCTGTACCAGGACTTCACCGCCCTGAACGTCACCTTCGGCCCGGAGATATTCGAATGCGGCTCCTTCAGATGGGTCCAGGATGCGGAGGGCACCCACCTGGAGGTCAACTTCGACGGGCCCTCGTTTGCCATCCTGAACATCAACTACGTCGCCTTCGTGATGAACCCCGGCGACCCGCCCAGCGGCGTGGGATACGACCCCGAGACGGGCGAGACGATTCCCTTCCCCAGAGGCTTCGCCGAAGAGCTGATGCGCGAAGGCAACCCCATCGTGACCTCGGATGACAACAACACCGCCTTCACCGGCATAGTCATCCTCCCCGACGACGCCCTGCTCATCCAGTCGTTCCCCATAGCCGTCGAGACCCTCTACGGGCCGGTGAAGGGCCGGACGATCTTCGCCCGCCTGCTGGATGACGCCGAGGTGGCCCGCCTGGGGGAACAGACGCACATGTCCCTCGAACTGGTCCGCTGGGACGACACAGACATGCCCGCCGATTTCCTGGCGGTGCAGTCCCAGCTCTCAGACGAGACCCCGGTGGTCAGCCGGGAGCTGGACAGCGAAACGGTCTGCGGCTATGGCCTCCTGGACGATGTCTCCGGCCAGCCGGCCCTGATCATCAAGGCCACCATGCCCCGCGATATCTACTACCAGGGGCAGCAAACGGTCTACTGGCTCATAGCCCTCCTGGCCGCGATCTCGGTGTCGTTCACGCTGGGGCTGGCCCTGGTCATGAACCGGCTGGTCCTGTCCCGCCTCCTGGGGCTGGGAAGAGATATCAACCAGGTGCGGGAGACCGGCGACCTGACGGCCCGGATCACCGTCCGGGGGAAGGACGAGGTCTCGCGGCTGGGTGAAGCCATCAACAGCCTGCTGGCCTCGCTCAACCGTTCGCAGCGCGAGCTCAGCGAACGCGAGGCCGAGAAGCGGGCCCTGCTCAACGCGGTACCGGACCTGATGTTCCGGGTGGCGGCGGACGGCGCCATCATCGATGCCCGGGCCGCCGAGAGAGGCGCCACGCCGGGGGCGAAGGTCAGGTTCACCGAGGGCAAGCTCTACAAGGAGATGCCCCAGTACGATGTCCTGTCGGCGGAGGTGGTCCGCCGCGGCCTGCCGCTGGTGAAACGGGCCCTGCAGACCGGGGAGACGCAGACCTTCGAGATCCAGGTCCCGCTCAAGGGCGAAACGGCCTTCTACGAGGCCCGCGTGGCGGCCAGCCGCGAGAACGAGGCCCTGGTCATGGTCCGCGACGTCACCGAGCGGAAGAGGGCCGAGATGAGGCTGGAGTTCGTCAGCAGCCACGATGCGCTCAGCGGGCTGCACAACCGGGCCTATTTCGAAAGCGAGTTCGCCCGGATGGAGCGCGCCGGCGGCCCCTTCCCGGTCAGCGTGGTGATGGTCGACGTGGACGGACTCAAGGCGGTCAACGACAGCCAGGGGCACGTCGCCGGTGACACCCTCCTGCGGCGCACGGCCACGGTCCTGGTGGCCACCTTCCGCTCGGGGGACGTGGTATCGAGGATCGGGGGCGACGAGTTCGCGGTGCTGCTGCCGGGTGCCGACGCCTCGGTGGGTGAGAAGGCCCTGGAAAGGCTCAGAAAAACCCTGTCCATCCACAACAGCGAGCACCGGGGGACCCCCCTGAGCTTCTCCATGGGTGTGGCCACCGGTGGAGAGGGCAGCCAGCTGGCCGAGATCATGAGGGAGGCCGACAACCGCATGTACCAGGACAAGCAGGCGAAGAAGGCCGCAGCCAAGGCCGCAGCCACCCCACCGGCGAGATAGCCGGCAGGCGGTCCTCCCCCGCGGGCAGGTCGGTGGTGAAGGGAGTCAGTGCACTGTGAATAGCTTTCCCGGCTACGCCCTGATGGAGCGGATCGACGAGACGCCCCACTCCATCGTCTACCGGGCGCACCGGGAGGACCCGCCGGGCACCGTCATCATCAAGGCCCTCCGGGCCGAGCATCCTACACCGGCTGAAGTCGCCCGCCTCAAGCACGAATACCAGCTCATCCGCAGCCTCAACGTGGACGGCGTCGTCCAGGTCCTGGATGTGCTGGACTCCGATGGCGGCGTGGCCCTGGTCCTCGAAGATTTCGGAGGCACAGCCCTCGCGGAGGTGATCCGGGAGAGCCACGGTCTCCCCGTCAAGCGGTCCCTGGAGATAGCCATCCGCCTGGCCGACATCCTGGGCCGCCTCCACCAGGCCAGCATCTCTCACCGCGACCTCAAGCCGGCCAACATCATCGTCAGCCGGGAACAGGACATTGTTAAGGTAGCCGACTTCGGCATCGCCGCCGAGTTCACCAGGAAGTACGAGGAGGTCGCCGACCCGGAGATCATCCAGGGCACCCTGGCCTATATCTCCCCGGAGCAGACCGGGCGCATGAACTGCGCCATAGACTACCGCACCGACATGTACTCCCTGGGCGTCACGTTCTACGAGATGCTCACCGGCCAGCTGCCCTTCTCCGCCAGCGACGCCATGGAGATCATCCACTCCCACATCGCCCGGGTCCCCCCATCGCCGGACAGGCTCAAACCGAACATCCCGCCGGCGCTGTCCGACATCGTCATGAAGCTCCTGTCCAAGGCCGCCGCCGACCGCTACCAGAACTGCTTCGGCCTGGCCGCCGACCTCCGGGAGTGCCTGGCCCGGCTGGAGATGACCGGCTCCATCGAGCCCTTCGACCTCGGCCGCCACGACATCTCCCTGCGCTTTATCATCCCCCAGATGGTGGTCGGCCGGGATGCCGAGCTGGCGGTCCTTCATGCCGCCTTCGACCGCGTCGCCCGGGGATCGCTGGAGCTGATGCTGGTCCAGGGCGAGCCCGGGATCGGCAAATCCGCCCTGGTCAACGAGATCCACAAACCCATCGTGGCCAAGAGGGGCTACTTTATCTCCGGCAAGTACGACCAGTTCCGCCGCTCCGTGCCTTACAGCTCCATCATCCAGGCCTTCCAGAGCCTGGCCCGCCAGATCCTGGCGGAGAGCGACGAGCGCGTCCGGGAGTGGAAGACCAGAATCCTCCACGGCCTGGGCCCCAACGGCAAGATCATCACCGATGCCGTTCCGGAGGTCGAGCTCATCATCGGCCGGCAGCCGGACGTCCCCGAGCTGGGCCCGGACGAGACCCAGAACCGCTTTAACCTGTGCTGCCGGAACTTCGTCCGGGTCTTCGCCGACCCGTCCCACCCCCTGGTGCTGTTTCTCGATGACCTGCAGTGGGCAGACAGCGCCAGCCTCAACCTGATCGAGACCGTGGCCACCGACCGCGAGCTGCGCTGTTTCTTCTTCATCGGCGCCTACCGCGACAACGAGGTGCCCGCCCACCACCCTCTCAGGCTGAAGCTGGAGGCCATGCGCCAGGACGGGGTGACCATCAGCGAGCTGACCCTGGGGGCCCTCCGTCCCGCGGACGTCAACCAGTTCATCGCCAACTTCCTGCGGTGCCCGCCGGAGACCAGCCGGCCCCTGGCGTACCTGATGCATACCAAGACCAGGGGCAACCCCTTCTTCGTCAACCAGTTCTTGAAGACCCTCTACGCTGAGCGCCACATCGTCCTGGACCCGGCGAGAGGATGGACCTGGGACATGATCGGCATCCAGGAGATGCAGGTGACCGACAACGTGGTCCAGTTCATGGCCGAGAGGCTCAACCTGCTGCCTCCCGCACCCCAGAGGCTCCTCCAGCTATGCGCCGTCATCGGCAACCGCTTCGACGCCATGACCCTGGCCTCCATCGCCCACCAGCCCCTGGAGGAGGTTTTGGTCACGCTCGATGCCCTCATACAGGAAGGGCTGATCAGCCGCAGGGGCGACCGGTACCGCTTTCACCACGACCGCATCCAGGAGGCGGCCTACTCCGTGCTGACTGCGGAAGACCGCGAACGGATCCACTTCGAGATCGGCATCCTGGAGCTCCAGCGCACCCCTCCGGAGCAGCTGTTCAGCCGGGTCTTCTACATCGTGGACCAGCTGAACCAGGGAAAGGCCCACATCTACTCGCCGGCGGAGCGCCGTCGCCTGGCAGAGCTCAACTTCAGGGCGGGCATCAAGGCCAAGGAGTCGGCCGCCTATGCCGCGGCCGCGGGCTATCTGGCCAGCGCGGCGGGGCTCCTGGGACCGGACTCCTGGAATACGGACTATCGCTTCACCTACGATCTGCACAAGCAGCTGATGGAGTGCCAGTACCTCAACCGCAACTTCGAGGAGGCCGAGAGGATCTCCGAGGTCATCGTGGCCATGTCGCGCACCCGGGTGGACAAGGCCCGGGTCTACACCACCATGGTGGTGGTCTACACCAACCTGCGCTCTCCGCGGGAGGCCATCGAGCTCGGCCTCTCCGCCCTCAGGCTCTTCGGCTTCCGCATCTCTGTGGATGCGGGCCGGGGCCCGGTGGTGGTAGAGCTCATCAAGGCCCGGAGGCGCCTGCGCCGGCACACGCTGAAGGACATCCTGGACCTGCCCCGCATGCAGGACGAAGAGCTGCTGGCCGCGCACGAGCTGATGCTGAGCATCGCCATGCCGGCATACTACGTCAATCCCAACCTCTTCGCCCTGCTGGCGCTGCGGGGCGTGAACGACAGCCTGCGCTACGGGCATGTGCCGCACTCGGCCCTGGCCTTCGCCGCACTGGCCGCCATCGTCGAGACCGGCCAGGGGGACTACGACCTCGGCTACCGCCTGGGGGAGATGGCCCTGAAGCTCAATGACCGGCTGGACAGCCGGCGGGTGGCCGGGCCGGTGCACCATATCTTCGCCTTCCTCATCCAGCACTGGAAGAAGCACATCCAGTACGACCTGCCCGTCTACGGGAAGGCCTACGAGCTGTCCATGAACACGGGCGACCTCATGTTCGCCGGGCACGCCATCACGGCCTCTGGTGAGACCGAGATACGGATCTGCCGCCGGCTGGACGATGTGCTGGAGAAGGTGCAGCATCACCGGGAGTTCATGGACCTGCTGCAGGACCCCCTGATCACCACGCAGTACCAGAGCCTCGTCCGCTACATAATGGCCCTGAAGGGCCTCACGCCGCAGCCCTGGGACCTCTCCGGCGACGGGTTCGACCACGAGGCCTACATCGACCGGCTGAGAAACGAGGGCAACTACTTCGGCCTGTGCTTCGCCCTCATCTCGCAGGTGATCCTGCGCTCATGGTACGGGAAGTACGAGGAGGCCCTGGAGGCCTGCGCCGAGATGGACCGGCACATCAATGTGCCCATGGGCTCGCTCCTGGTGGCCGACCACTACTTCTGCTACTCCCTGGTGCTGACAGCCCTGATGCGGGAGGGAGAAACGAGGCGCCGGAGGGAGTTCCAGGCCATCCTGCACCGCAACCAGCGCAAGATGCGCACCTGGGCACGCCTCTGCCCCGAGAACTTCCAGCACAAGTACGACCTGGTGGCGGCGGAGATGGCCGGGCTGGCCGGCGACCCCGGCGAGGCCGTCCGCCTGTACCATGCCGCCATCGAAGGCGCCCGCGACAACCGGTTCATGCACACCGAGATCATCGCCTGCGAGCTGCTGGCCAGGTTCTACCTCCTCCGCGGTCTGCAGGGCGAGGCCGGGCTGTTCATGCAGCGGGCCCACCAGCTCTGCTGCTCCTGGGGAGCGGCCGCCAAGGTGAAGGACCTGGAGGATCGCTACCCGGACCTCGTCCGAGGCGAGGGCCGGGCGGCGCCCCCGGGGACCGAGGGCCAGATCACCGCCACCGATGCCGGACACCGTCTCCTGGACCTGTCCACCATGACACAGGTCTCGCAGGTCATCTCCAGCGAGATCATGCTGGACCGCCTCCTGCAGAAGACCATGCACATGTCCATCACCAACGCCGGCGCGCAGCGGGGCTACCTCTGCCTGGAATCGGACGGCCGGCTGACCGTGCAGGCCAGCGAGGACGTGGACTCGGGAGAGTCGCGCGTGCTGCAGTCCGTCCCCCTCGAGGAGTGCGAAGGACTCTCCCCGGCCATCGTCAACTACGTCTCCCGCAGCGGCCAGTCCCTCATTCTGGCCAACGCCGCCCGGGAGGGCGCCTTCATCAATGACCCCCACGTCACGCGCTGCCGGTGCCAGTCCATCCTGTGCACGCCGATCCTCAACAAGGGCCGGCTCACGGGCATCCTGTACATGGAGAACAACCTGACCGAAGGGGCCTTCACCCCGGAGCGACTGGAGGTGCTGGGCGTCATCGCCGCCCAGGCCGCCATATCGCTGGAGAACGCCAAGCTCTTCGACCTGGCCACCACCGATGGCCTGACCAAGCTCATCGTCCACCGCTACTTCCACCTGCTGCTGGACCAGGAGATCCTGCGGTCGCGGCGCTACGGCCAGGCCTTCTCTCTGGCCATGATCGACATCGACAGCTTCAAGCGCGTCAACGACAGCTTCGGCCACCAGGTGGGGGACGAGCTCCTGAAGCACGTGGCCCGCACCATCCGCCAGAACACACGGGCCGTGGACATCACCGCCCGCTATGGCGGTGAGGAGTTCGCCGTCATCATGCCCGAGACCGACCTGGAGGCCGGCCTGGCGGCCGCCGAGGCCCTGCGCCGGTCCATCGAGCAGACGGAGATCCGCCACGCCGCCGGGAGCTCGAAGGTGACCGTCAGCATCGGGCTGGCCGTCTTTCCCCTTCATGCCGCCGACAAGGAGGGGCTCATCCGGTCCGCGGACGGCGCCCTGTACGCCTCCAAGCGGTGTGGCAAGAACCGGGTCTCGGCGGGCGAGAAGACTGCGGTCTGACGCGCGTCGGGCCGGCGCCCGCCGCGGCGGGTCCCTCAGGCGAGCACCCGGACGGAAGCGATGGCCCCGGGCATGGCCAGGCGGACGGTCTGGCCGCTGACCGGCAGCGGACCGATGTCGCGCTCCCGGGCATCGCACAGGAAGGCGGCCGTGAGGGGGCGGCCGCGGACGCTCACGACGACCGGCAGACCCGTTTCCCCCCAGCTCTCCAGCCGCAGGATGGTCCCGCCGCCGCAGGCGGCGGGCTTGACGGCGGCCACCCTGACCTCCGGGCGATCGGTGGCCGCCAGAGCTGCGCCGGGTCCGGCGGGGACCGGCCGGGCTCCCTGGTCACGGGGCCTGCCGAAGGCCCTCCGGGCCGCCAGCGGGATGGAGTTCTCCCTCCAGTCGCCGGCCTCCGTGAAGAGCAGCGCGTACTCGCACCGGTGCGGCGCTGTCTCATGCCCCGACACCGTCATGCCCTGCAGCGGGAAGAGCCCCAGGACCCGCTCGCCGGTGGCATTGCGCAGGACCACCAGCTCCAGCGTACCATCGGGCCGGCAGGCCACCGCCCCCGGCAGGGAAAGGCAGAGGGCCACGCCCCGGCCGCTGGCCCCGTCCTGGAAGTGGACGAAGCTCTGGGCCGGCCAGAAGGTGGGGGAGTAGACCCTGTTCAGCGGCCGGACCACGATGCCGCCCGGCGCGTCCATGGACAGGCGGTCCGGGGCCAGGCCCGTGCCGAACCGGACGGCCACCGTGCGGCGGTCACCGGCCCGGCCTTCCACCCGGAACCTGATGGCCGGCGACTCGGAGGAGAACGAGCAGGCCCGGCGGACGGTCTGCCCGTCCACCTGCACGGTAGAGGAGACCTCCAGGCCCCGGCCGTCCTCCTCGTGCACCTCCAACCGGGCAGGGCGATCGGACGAGCGTCCGGCCTCCCTCAGCCAGCCCCCGAGGTACTCGTGGCCCATCCTCCACAGGCCGCCGGAATCGCGGTAGCTGACCACGAAGTCCGAGAGAGACAGCAGCGGCTCCTGCGTCACCGGGTGCCGGGCGGACACGATGGAGCCTCCCCGGCGTTCGTCCATCTCCACAACATAGTCCGGCGTGGTGATCTCCAGGACGCCCTCGCGCCGCCGCCACTGCGGCGGCGCGGCCCGGGTTGGCTCCTGGTCCCCCCCGGGCATTACCAGGTCCGCCGTGGCCGCCCCGGCCTCCGCGATCCCCAGGTCCAGCCAGGGCTCCTGCTCCGCGCGCACCACGCCGTCCGCCGCCGTGCCGGTGATGAAGTCATGGTGGTTGGAGGCGGCGGCCCGCCACCAACCCTCCGCGATGGCCCCCGACACCCGCTCCGCCTGCCCCTCGTTCTCCGGCAGGAGCGACAGGTGCTCGGCCGCCTGCAGCGCGTCGGCCAGTTCGCGGCACTTCCTCTTGAGGGAGGGCCGGCTGGCGTAGAACCCCATCCAGCACGGGTTGGGGTCCATCTCGAGGACGGGCAGCGCCGGGCGGTAGCAGTCCACCAGGGCCAGGTAGTCATCCAGCCCGGCGTTGACCGCCCATGTGCCGCTCGAGGGGCAGTGGCGCCGGTTGTAGCGGTCCAGAAGGGCCACCAGGCCCGGGATGGGATCTATGAAATCGCCGCCGATGGCGCAGAACAGGTACGGAGTCCGGGCAAAGGGCAGCAGCTGCCGGGCGAAGCGCCGCACCTTGCCGGCCACGTTCCGGTCGGAGCGGTCCGGGAGGGCGAAGTTGCTGAGCCCTCCCCGGCCCAGGCCGCGGTAGGCCAGGGTATCGCCCTGGTTGTACCCGTGGCGGTTCCAGTGGCAGAGGACCTCGGCGCCGTCGGGCCCGCGCCAGACGAAATCCAGGCAGCGCTCTTTCCTCTCCAGCCGGGCGGCGCTGGAGCCCGGCCGGGGAAATCGCCGGAACACCCGCTCGTGATAGGAGCTGGGGTGGAGCGCGCCGTCGATGTGAGTCAGCGCCGCCTGGGTGAAGCCGGCTGCCCTCAGCAACGAAGGCAGGGCCGGCGAGCCGCCGAAGCTGTCGGGGAAGTAGGCCAGCGGGGGCTCCTGCACCATGCCCTGGCCGCGAAGCCACTCCTGGCCCAGCAGCAGGTCCCGGAGGATGGCCTCGGCGCCCGGCAGGATGGTGTCGGCGGTGGTGACGCCGCTGGACGTGAGACGCAGCCGGCCCTCGTTGACCAGCCTCCTCACGGTGTCCCGCTGCTGCGGCCGCCCCTCCCAGTAGAGGCGGAGGAAGAAGACACACTCGACCGAGTACACGCGGCGGGGCTCCCGGAGGAGCTCGCCAACGGCCTTGTCCAGGTTCGGTCCGACCAGGCGCCGGAAGTAGTCGCCGGAGGTGAGCCTCCAGTTGGGGTCCCAGTGGCTGGACTCCGCGAATATGATGACCCGCTGCGCATCATCCGGGACGCCCAGCCGGGCCCGGATCTCCGCTTCCCGCCCGCCTGACATGGCTGGTCACATCATACCAGAGAGACCAGTTGAATAGCACGGCCGGACGTATTAGACTGCTGGTGGGGGAGCTCCAGGCAGGACCGGTGCCGCCGGCCCTTTGACAACAATGTCGAGGGCCGACAGAATATATGATCGGGCGTGAGGTGGTGCTATGGGGGTGTATGGCAGGGACCGCGGAGTCACCGAGGCGCTGAGAGAGAGGCGGCCGGGCAAGCTGGCGGTGATGCTGGTCAGCAGCAGGCCCGGCGACGTCCAGCAACTGGGCCAGTCCCTGAGGAGGCAGAGGTACGAGATGCGGGTGGCCACCTCCCTGGCCGGCATGGATGCCATCATCCGGAGCGGGGAGAGGGTGGCATTGGCGGTCATAGACCTGGCCGGGTTGGGCCAGTCGGTGTGGAGGCACTGTGAGAGGCTGCGGGCGGAGAAGATTCCTTTCCTGGTAATAGCCGATCAGCGCAGCTCCTCGGTGCAGACGGAGAGCCTGCTGCACGGCGCCAGGGGGGTCTTCACCAAGCCCGTGGGCGGGGAGCAGCTGGCGGAATACGTGCGGGCTACGCTGGGCGGGTAGGCGCCGGCAGGTGCCGGCCGTCGGGCGGCCGGTCCGGATCTGTGCCGGAGCCGTTCCCGGGAAACGGCTGTGAGACGGTATGTCCAGAAGATGAGCATGCGCAAGCGAAGCGACCGGCACCCTCTGGGCGACGGCAACCCCCTCTGGTACAAAGACGCGGTAATCTACGAGCTCCACATTCGGGCCTTCTCGGACAGCGACACGGACGGCGTGGGGGACATCCGGGGCCTGATTGAGAAGCTCGACTACCTCCACGACCTGGGGGTAACGGCCATCTGGCTGCTCCCGTTCTTCCCCTCACCTCTCAAGGACGACGGCTACGACGTCTCCGACTACGTCGACATACAGCCCGTCTACGGCAACATGGGCGACCTCCGGAACCTGGTGGACGAGGCCCACGAGCGCGGGCTGCGCATCATCATCGAGCTGGTCCTGAACCACACGTCGGACCAGCACCCATGGTTCCAGCGGGCCCGCCAGTCCCCACCGGGCAGCCGGTGGCGGGACTTCTACATCTGGAGCGACACCACCAGCCGGTACCGTGACGCCCGCATCATCTTCACCCAGTACGAGCAGTCCAACTGGTCCTGGGACCCGGTGGCCAAAGCCTACTACTTCCACCGCTTCTACTCGCATCAGCCGGACCTGAACTACGACAACCCGGCGGTGCACCGGGCCATCCGGAACGTAGTCAACTTCTGGCTGCGCCTGGGCGTCGATGGCCTGCGCGCAGACGCGGTGCCTTATCTGTACAAACGGGACGGCACCACCTGCGAGAACCTCCCGGAGACGCACGTGTTTCTGAAGGAGCTGCGCCGGCACATCGACTCCCGGTTCCAGGACCGGATGCTGCTGGCCGAGGCCAACCAGTGGCCGGAGGACGCGGTGGCCTACTTCGGCAGCGGCGATGAGTCCCACATGGCCTTCCACTTCCCGCTGATGCCCCGGATGTTCATGGCCATCCGCATGGAGGACCGCTTCCCTATCATCGACGTCATGGAGCAGACCCCCGCGGTCCCGGAGAACTGCCAGTGGGCGCTCTTTCTCCGCAACCACGACGAGCTGACCCTGGAGATGGTGGCCGACGAGGAACGCGACTACATGTACCGGGTGTACGCCCATGACCCGGTGGCCAGGCTGAATCTCGGCATCCGCCGGCGCCTGGCGCCGCTCCTGAACAATGACCGCCGCAAGATCGAGCTCATGAACGTCCTGCTATTCTCCCTGCCGGGCACGCCGGTGCTCTACTATGGCGACGAGATCGGCATGGGGGACAACGTCTACCTGGGGGACCGCAACGGGGTGCGGACCCCGATGCAGTGGAGCCCGGACCGTAACGCCGGCTTCTCCCGCGCGAACCCGCAGAAGCTGTACCTGCCGCCCATCATAGACCCCGAGTACCACTACGAATCGGTGAACGTGGAGAACCAGCAGGGCAACCCGGACTCCCTGCTGTGGTGGATGAAGCGCCTGGTGGCGTTGCGGAAGCGCTACCGCAGCCTGGGCAGAGGCGCCATCACCTTCCTGCACCCCGAGAACCGCAAGATACTGGCTTTCATCCGGCGGCACCAGGACGAAGCCATCCTGGTGGTGGCCAACCTCTCGCACAATGCCCAGCACGGCCGCCTGGACCTGTCCGCCTTCAAGGGGGTAGCGCCGGTGGAGCTATTCGGCCGTTCCGAGTTCGCTCCGATCGGCGATGCCGAGTACGACCTGACGCTTGGCCCCTACGGCTTCTACTGGCTCTCCCTGAAGCCGGAGCCCATCGAAGCGCCGCACCAGCGCCTGCTGCCGGCAGAGACCGCGGAGGCCGCCCTGGCCACGCCGGCCTTGGTGCTGGACGAGAGTGAGCTCTCCGAACCGGAGAAGTGGCCGGTCCTGGAGGGAGCACTGCTGGAGCACCTCCCCCGCCGGCGCTGGTTCCGCGGAAAGGCGGAGCGGACCCAGTCCTGCCAGATCGAGGACGTCGTCCCCTTCGACTTCCCGGACAACAGCGCCAGCCTGTTCCTGGCCAGGGTGGACTACTGTGAAGGTGAATCGGAGACCTACGCCATCGCGCTGGCGGTGGCGCGCCAGGAGGCAGCCCGCCGCGTCATGTCGGAGCAACCCCACGCCGTCGTCGCCCGCCTGATATCCGAAACTGACACAGCGGATACGCTGTGCCTGCTGTACGACGCCACCGCGGACAAGGGCTTCTGCGGTGATATCCTGGATGCCATCGGCAAGCGCCGCCGCTTCAAGGGCGAGAAGGGCGCCGTCTCGGCCGTGCCCGGCCGTTCATTCGATGGCCTGGGTGCAGTTGAGCGGGACAAGCTGGGAGTAGACAGCGCGCCGGTCAGGGCCTCGAGCAGCAATACCTCCGTCACCTACGGTGACCGACTCATCCTCAAGCTGTTCCGGCACCTGGAGGAGGGACCGAACCCGGACCTGGAGATGGGCCGGTTCCTGACGGAGAAGGCGTGTTTCCCGCACGTGCCGCCGCTGGTCGGGGCCATCGAGTACCGCCGCAACAAGCACCATTCCACCCTGGCTGTCCTTCACCGCCTGGTGCCGGACGCCGTGGACGGCTGGCGGCACACCCAGGAGGCCCTGGACCGCTATTTCAAGCGCGCCCTGGCCCATCCCACGGTGCAGGTGCCCCCCATGCCCCTGAGCGCCCCCCTGTTCCTGAGCGAACCGGTCCCGGCGCTGGTGCAGGAGACCATGGGGCCCTACCTGTCCTCGCTGAACCTGCTCGGCGAGCGCACGGCCCAGCTGCACCTGGCCCTGGCCTCCGACCCCGCCGACCCGGAGTTCTCTCCCGAGCCCTACTCCCTCATCTATCAGAACTCAGCCTACCACGCCATGAGGAGCGCGGCGGTCCAGACCATGGAGCTGATGCGGTCTCAGGTGGATGACCTGCCGCCGGCGCTCAGGCCAGAGGCGGAACGCCTCCTGTCCCTGGAGGACAAGGTGGTCGACCGCTTCCAGCCCCTGCGCCGCACGAAGCTGGGCGGCTTGCGGATCCGCTGTCACGGTGACTATCACCTGGGCCAGACCCTCTACACAGGCAAGGACTTCGTCATCATTGACTTCGAAGGAGACCCCAGGCGGCCCCTGACGGAGAGGCGGCTGAAGCGCTCACCGCTCACCGACGTGGCCGGCATGGTCCGCTCCTTCGACTATGCTGCCAGCTTTTCGGTGGCCCGCCTGGGCTCCGCGGAGGCTGACCCCCGGCGGACGCCCATGCTGGAGCTCTGGGCCAGGTTCTGGACCACCTGGGCCACGCCGGTCTTCCTCACCTCATACCTGGAGAAGATGAAGGGTACCCCGCTGCTGCCCGCCGCCCAGAAAGAAACGGCGGCGCTGCTGGAGGCCCTGCTGCTGGCCAGGGTCCTGGCGGAGATCAACAGCGAGATGGACACCCACCGCGACTGGCTGAGCGTGCCCATCAAGGCCGTGCTTCGCATGCTGGAGGGGTAGTCGACACGGTATAATGGCTTATGGGATATTGACTTGGAGGAGGGTAGATCATGAAGGTTCTGGTCACCTATGTCTCGCAGACCGGGAACACCAGGAAGGTGGCCCAGGCCATCTTCGACCAGGTCGAGGGCGGCAGGGAGCTCAAGGAGCTGCCGCAGGTCCAGGCCCTTGACGGCTACGACCTGGCCTTCGTCGGGTTCCCCATCCAGGCCTACGCCCCGGCCAAGCCCGCCGCCGACTTCCTGCAGAAGCACGCCGCCGGACGGAATATCGCCCTGTTCATTACGCACGCCTCGCCCGAGGACTCCCCGGAGCTGCCCGGGTGGCTGGACAGCTGCCGGGCCGCCGCCGCCGGGGCCAGGCTGGCCGGCGTCTTCCACTGCCAGGGCGAGCTCTCAGAGCAGGTGGCCGACTTCATGACCAAGAGCAAGGATGAGAAGCTGATCGCCTGGGCCAAGGACCGGCCATCCACCATCGGGCAGCCCGATGCCGCCAGGCTGGAGCGGGCGCGACAGTGGGCCCGGGGGGTCCTGGCCAAGGTCCGTTGACCCGGCCGGGGGAAGAGCGCAGGGCGGTTAAGGGGGGAGCCAATGACCACGCAATCCGTAGGGTCACCGCCATCCGAGTTCGAGACCGAGGTAGTCCTCAAGGACGGATCGCTGGTCATCTTCCGCCCCATCAGGGCCGATGACGCCGGGCGCTGGCTGTCCTTTGTCAACGGGCTCACCCCGCACAGCCTCTATCTCCGTTTCCATCACGCGCGGGGCCTGATGGGACCGGAGGACGCCGCCCGGTTCTGCACCGTGGACTACAAGAACACCTTCGCCTTTGTGGCCGAGGTGCCCCGGGGCCGGCAGCGGGACATCATCGCCATCGGCCGCTACGTCCGGCTGCCAGACGAGCGCTCCGCAGAGGTGGCCTTCGTAGTCCACGAGGCCCACCAGGGGAAGGGCATCGGCACCCGGCTCCTGGAGTGGCTGGTCAAGGTGGCCCGCCGCAACGGCATCTCCGTCTTCGAAGCCGATGTGCTGGCGGAGAACGAGGCCATGATGAAGGTCTTCAGCAGCTACGGTTTCCACGTTACCAGCGTGCTGGTGGGCGGTGTCTACCACGTGGTGTTCCCCATCACCCCCACCAGGGCCGTGGCCAGGAAAGAGGAGAAGCGGGAGGTGGAGTCCACTCTGGCCGCGCTGCGGGCCGTGCTGCATCCGCGCTCCGTGGCCGTCATCGGCGCCTCCAGGGACGCCAGAAGCATAGGTCACCTGGTGATGCAGGCCATCATGCAGGGCAACTTCTCCGGGGTCGTTCACCCGGTGAATCCCAGGGCAGAAGCCATACTCTCCATCAAGGCCTTCCCCTCGGTCCTGGACATACCCGGCCCGGTGGACATGGCCGTGATCGTGGTCCCGGCCCCGCTGGTGATCGGCGTGGCCGATGAGTGCGGCCGGAAGGGGGTGCGGGCCCTCATCGTCATCTCCGACGGTTTTCGGGAGAGGGACGACGACGGCGCTGTGCGGGAGCAGGAGCTGCGGATGGTCACCCTGGGACACGGCATGAGGCTGGTGGGACCGAACTGCATGGGGGTCATCAACACCGACCCGTCCGTCAGGCTCAACGCCACCTTCTCGAGGGTCTCCCCCCGTCCCGGGAACATCGCCTTCCTCTCCCAGAGCGGGGCCATGGGCCTCGTCGTTCTGGAGTACGCCCGCAACTTCAACCTGGGCCTGTCCACCTTCGCCAGCATCGGCAACCGGGCCGACATCTCCCCCGCGGACCTGCTGCAGTACTGGGAGCAGGACCGGGCCACCCGGGTGATCCTGCTCTACCTGGAGTCCTTCGGCGATCCCCTCAAGTTCGGCCGCATCGCCCGCCGGGTCTCGGCGTCCAAGCCCATAGTGGTGGTCAAGGGCGGCAGCACCGCCGCCGGCTCGCGGGCGGCGCAGTCCCATACCGGCGCCCTGGCCACGCCCGACATCATGTCCGATGCCCTCTTCCGTCAGGCGGGGGTGGTACGGGTGGAGACCGTGGAGCAGCTCTTCGATGTCGCCGGCCTGCTGTCCACCCAGCCCATGCCCAGGGGCAGGAGGCTGGCGGTGGTCACCAACGGAGGAGGTCCGGGGATCATCGCGGCAGACGCCGCCTCCCATCACCGGCTGGTGCTCCCGGACCTCTCGGCCGAGACCCGGGCCGCCATGCAGGCCGTCGCCAAACGGGACATCAGCCTCGGCAATCCGCTGGACCTGACCGCCGGCGCCACCGCCGCCGAGTTCCTGGGGGTACTGAAGATACTGGCCGGCGACCCTGATGTGGACGCGGTGCTGGCCATATTCGTGCCGCCCGTGGTCATCGACTACGAACAGATGGAAGCCGCCCTGCGCCGGGTGATGCCGGCCTACCGGCGCCGGGGAAAGGCCCTGCTGACCTGCTTCATCGGCCAGAGGGGCATGCTCCGGAAGCTGGGGGCAGGGCAGAAGCCCGTGCCCAGCTTCCTCTTTCCGGAGGACGCCGTGGCAGCGCTGGAGAAGGCCGTTCAGTGCGGGGACGTGTCCCGGCGAAGGCCCGGAAGGGTTCCGCGGCTGCGCGGCATTCGCCGGGCCCGGGCCGCAAGCATAGTCCGGGAGGCGATGGCCGGCACCCCCCGGCGGCCTCTGTGGCTGCCCGCCGGCGCCGCCTCCGACCTGCTGGGCTGCTACGGCATCCGGACCGTCGAGACCCTGTCCGCCGCGACGGCCGCTGAGGCGGCGGCGCTGGCCACCAAGATCGGGTTCCCGGTGGCCGTGAAGCTCAGCTCGGCCACCATCACCCACAAGACCGACGTGGGCGGGGTCATGCTCGGCCTGAATTCGGCCGCGGAGGTGGAGGCCGCCTTCGACATCATCAGGGGCAAGCTCCGGGAGATCGGGCGTGAGTCCGAGATGCAGGGGGTGACCGTTCAGCCCATGGTCAAGGGGGCAATCGAGTGCATAGCCGGTGTCACCCAGGACCCGTCCTTCGGCCCCGTCATCATGTTCGGCACCGGCGGCATCTACGCCGAGATGCTCAACGACGTGGCGGTGGCGCTCCATCCCCTGACGGACAGGGACGCCGGCGAGCTCATCAGCTCGCTCAGGATGGCCCGGCTCTTCGAGGGGTTCCGGGGGTCGCCTCCCGCCGACACCCCAGCCCTTCAGGACCTGCTGCTGCGGCTCTCCGCGCTGGTGGAGGACCTGCCCCAGATCAGCGAGCTGGACCTGAACCCGGTGAAGGTCATGCCCCGGGGCGAAGGCTATCGGGTGGTAGACTGCCGGGTCCTGCTCAGGTAGGACCCGGGCCGGGTCCTGCTCAAATAGGCTCAGGGCGCAGTCACCGGGCCGGGTCCTGCTCAAATGGCCGCTCGCGGCCATCCTGGCCGGGTCCTGCTCAAATGGCCGGGGGAGTGGCCGCCGGCGCGGTACTCAAGCCGAAGGAGCCCGCCCCTTCAGCCACCGGGAACGCATGCCGACCCCGTAAAGCAGGGCGGCAACCGCCAGTCCGGCGCCCACCACACCGCAGGTCCTCTCGTACG
>CALMBS010000319.1 GCA_937860285.1 uncultured Chloroflexota bacterium | reverse complement strand
GGTTGACGGTGCCCAGCAGGCCATCAGCAGGTTGACAGCGTTCTCTTTGTCCCACACCACTCCCGGCCGCACCTCGTAGACCTGCTTGCCCTCCACAACTGTGACTTTGCCTTCTGAACGCGGTCCGCGGATGACGTCTTCGCACGCCCTCTTCAGTCCAGCAGCCCGCTCTTCAGCCACCTGTCGATAGTGCACGCTGAGCGCGATCCCCTTGTCTTCCACAAAGGCGCCCGGGAACCCGGACAGGGCCTCATTGAGTGCAGCGTACAGGTGGCGGATGACCGGCCTCAGAATCTCCGCAGGAGCGTAGACGAAATGAAGACTCGGTCCGTCTATCTCGAGCCCATGGTTGCCGGCGTAGGTTATGCCCGGGATGCCGACCTTGTTCCTGATGTCACTCAGGGCCCGGCCGCTGACGACTGCCACACCAACCTGCCACCGTGCAACAAGCGCGTGGACCGCCTGCTTGGTCCCTTCGGGCAGCACCGCCTCCTCCGGCCGCCCCGCGATGGGCGACAGCGTGCCGTCAAAGTCAGTAAGCAGCAGAACCCGATCGGCGCTCCTGATGCGCTCCGCAATTTTCGGCCAGACAGAGACCAAGTGCTCCATGTCACCCTCCGGATCTGAGCCCTACCATCCCGCTGACGATATCGCCCGCCCATTTGTAGACGTTGTTCTCCCGAACTATGGCCCGCATCCGAGACATACGGCGCTGCCTCTCCTCGAGGGGCATTTCCAGGGCCTCCCTCATGACCTCCGCCACCTGGTCGGCGGAATACGGGTTCACCAGCAGTGCGTCAGTCAGCTCCCGGGCCGCTCCGGTGAACTCGCTGAGGATCAGAACGGTGTCCTCGCCCAAGGAGCTGGCCACGAATTCCTTGGCCACCAGGTTCATCCCGTCGTGCAAAGAGCTGACGATGGCCAGGCTAGCCAGGCGCCGCAAAGCCATCAGCGTCACGGCCGACTGAGAACCTCGCATGTCGATGATCGGCCGCCAGTCTCCGGTCTCATATTTCCAGTTGATCTCATCAATGAGTGTGTCGATCTCGTCGTTGATCCTCCGGTACGCCGGCACGTGGACCCGACTGGGCACGCCGGTCTGTATGAACACGACCTTCCCTCTGTATTCCGGATTCCGGTCCAGAAACCGGTCGATGGCCCGAAGCCGGTCCGGTATACCCTTCGTGTAGTCGATCCGGTCCAGGCCCATGACCAGGATACGGCCTTCCAGCTCCAGGCTTCTCTTCAGCCTCTGCATCTCGGCCTCTACATCAGGCCCGCCGGCCCTGCGGGCCACCTCTTCGAAGTCAATGCTGATGGGGAACGGTCGGACAGCAGTCTTCTTCTCTCCCCGCGTTATCTGGTACCTGTCCCTGTCTACCCGCGCCTCGATCGCCCGATCCACGGTATCCAGGAAGTTGTTGCAGTGATAGCGAAGGTGGAAACCAAGGAGGTGATTCCCCAGCAGTCCGTCGAGAATATCGTGCTGCCAGGGACAGACGCGGAACGCCTCCCGGTTGGGCCACGGGATGTGCCAGAAATGCGCTACCACGACGTTGGGGTTGGCGTCGCGCAGGATGCGAGGCATTAGCGTCAGATGGTAATCCTGGACAAAGACAAAGGCTCTTCTGGCGCCCACCTCCTTGAGGACTACCTGGGCAAACCGCTCATTGACTGCCTTGTAGGTACTCCACTCATCCGCATTGAACGTCGGCCGGGTATAGGCTATGTGGCACAGCGGCCAGAGGGCATCGCTGGAAAAGCCGTGGTAGTAGCCATCCACCTCCCCCTTGGAGAGCCAAACCCGCCTGAGAGTGTAGCTTGGATCGTCCGGCGGGACCCGGACCCGGTCCCTTTCATCCACGGTTTCCTTGTCGGCATTGCCGCTGCCATGTGCTATCCAGGTTCCCCCGCAGGCTCGCATCACCGGATCCAGTGCCGTGATGAGCCCACTCGGCGGCACCTGGCACTGTATCGCACCGTGAGCATGGCTGTGGACGTAGGGCTCTCTGTTGGAGACTACCACAAAGAGACAGTCCTGCAGCTTCTCTTCCACAAGCGTCTGTAGCCTTTCCCGTGTCCACATGTTGTCACTCCCTTCAGACGGCGTCGAAGATAACCGGCTTGTTATCTTGGCCTCTGGCTAGTTGTGTTGGCGACGGTACGCTAAGGTCCTCCGCTCCTGCGGGCTCCAACCACCGATGCACTTCCCTCTGCAGCGTCACTGTCTTCCAGCGCAATCTCCACAACTCCCTTCCCCATCATTCCAGAGGCAATCACCAGAGGGTGTCTCAGTCGTGCTACCATCTCTACGATCACCACCGTGGTGAATATCTCCAGGCCCAGTGGCTCCCTGAGTCGTTTGAGGTCCCTGAGGACCTTGGCCACTACGCCCAGGCTGGATAGAGCCACAATGCCGGCGACGGCGATGGCGTGCACCATAGGCCGCTCCAGGACCACCAGCATGACGAACAAGGAGACCCCGAACGACACCAGGAAGGCCAGCACTCCGGCCAGGAAGAACCTGCCCCTGACAGTAGCCGACAGACCCGAAACGTCCATGTCTTCCACCCCGATGAGGAAGAACAAGAAGACCACACCCACGCCGAAGAAGAGCTCCAGTTCCTCAGTGGCTTTCACCAGGCCGAGATCCGGACCAGAATGCTCCCTGCAGCCACATGGGCAACCAGGGCGCTCTGTTTCAGCCTGGCGACAACGCCTTCCAGGAGCTTGGCGATGATGAGAAGGAAACCCAGAGATACCAGAGATTCCATCACTGCCAGGGCCCTCCTGATAACCCAGTCTCGAGGCGAGGGGGCATTGGGTCAGACGGTCCTGTAGACTCCTGTGGCCCACCCCTCTCGGGAAACGGTCAGGCAAGCGCGCTACCTGCTGTGACGCGCCTGACCGTCGGCAGGATTGTCACAACGAACAGGCCTACACTCCGCAAACGGGCTGTCATAGTCATTCGCCATGGGCTGTCACCCGGGATCCGACAATCAGGACGGGAACAGTGCTGGCCCTGATGACTTTGTCCGCCACGCTGCCCAGAGTCAGGCGTCCCGGTCCGGAGCGGGCACGGCCGGTCATGACTATGATTTCGCACGGGCTGTGCTCCGCGTGGTGGATGATGGCTTGTGCGGGATCACCGATAACCAGTTTGTAGGTGATCGGTAGTCCCCGCTCGCTGAGTCTGAAGGCCATTCTGGTGATGTAACTGCTGGCATCGCGCTCCTTCCAGCTCGCAGATCCAGGCACCGCCGGCTCGTCTGTCTCCCCGCTGGCATCGACTACCTTCCTGTGCCCATTGCTGCGACCTGCAACCGCTAGCAGCGTGATGCTTTGCGCGCCACACCCTCTGGCAAGTGTCTCTGCGTGGGCTATGGCAGTCTCAGCCAGCTCAGAGCCGTCCAACGGGACAAGAATGTGCTCGTAAATTCTCAACCTCCTCCTGTCCGAATCCCCGCCAGCCAGCTCAGCAGGCACGGCCGCAAGGTCGCACGTGCCCTACGTGCTCTGACACCTCCCGGTCACCAGGCCCGCGCGTATGATAGCCCACAGGACCTCATATCGCTCCTCCAGGTCAAACCCGTGGTTGCTCAAGGACCAGGTATTCACCAACCCATGTATCATGGACGCAACGAGCAGTCCTGCCGCGTCGAGGTCAACCCCTTCGCGTACCTCTCCGGCCTTCACACCAGCCGCCAGCAGATCCTTAATGAGGCTCGTGTATCTGTCCAACGCAGCGGAGACCTCCCCCTTCAGTTTCCCCTCCCCGAGGCTGACAACCTCGGCAACCACTAGAAAAGAGACGCCTTGCCTCTGTTCGATGTGGGACATGTGCTTCTGCAAAGCGTGCTCGAGGGCCTGCAACGGCGTCCGCCCCGCTGTGAAGCTTCTCCCAATGTCAGCGCACATCGCCTCCGCAGCGTTTTCTGCCATCAGAGACATAATGTCGCGCTTGTTCCGGAAGTGCCGGTATATGGCGCCCTCAGAGAGCCTGATCTCCTTGGCGATCTCCTTGATGGTCATGTGCTCTCCACCACCCCTGACCATAACGGCTCCAGCCGCATCCGCGATCTCCGCTCGTCGGGTCCCTGTTCCCTGGCGTCTCTGCAACCTGTTCACGGTCAATGACACTCTGCCGCTCCATGCTGTCTTCAGCGGCTCCAACTTCATCCTGTGTTGGTCCTCGGCCTGGTCTTCACCGGGCCCGGAGCCTCGCTGCTGTCGGCAATGACCACATGTAAGTAACTGATCACTTACACACTACCGCCACTCGAACGGATTGTCAATACCCACGGAGCGCGTCCCACACATCGCCAACCAGTAGGGTCACGCGAGGGGTAGCAGCCGGACGGGAAGAGGGGTTACCTCCAATCGTGAGAGCGACGCTGGCACGACAGGCCAGACTGGACCGGAGGCAAGGCATCTAGCCAGACAAGAAGGATAGGTTCACGCTCTGCCAGTGGGATCCTACAGAGGCAGGTTGAGACCGGGCCAGTCCCAACCGGCTAGGATTCGTGGTTGCCTTCGGATGCCACAGCGGTCCTCAATATGCTCCAGACAGAATCGAATTCCTGTTCGAGGTCGAAGGCGTACCCGCTCAAGGCCCACCTGCTGACCAGTCCCTGCAGCGTTGCGGCAATGAGAATCGCAGCCGTGTCTGCGTCAACGCTCGCCCGTATCTGCCCGGCCTTTGCCCCCAGCAACAGGATGGTCCGAATGCGGCTGGTATATGCATCAAGCGCCTGTGATGCCTGCTTGCTCAGCCGCTTGTCCCCGAGGCTGATAATCTCAGCAACAACCTGGAAGGAGACTCCTCTTCTCTGCTGGATGGCGGATACGTGATTCCGCAGAGAGCTCTCGAGGACCTCCAGTGGTGCACCGCCTCCCACACTCCGCTCTTCGATGTCCTTCACCAGGTCTTCTTCGACGCGCTCCACCATCAGGGACAGGATATCGTGCTTGCTCTTGAAGTGTCTGTAGAGAGCTCCTTCGGAGACTCCAATCTCCCTGGCGATCACTCTAACAGTGACATGCTCGCTGCCGCACTTGACAACCACGGCTCTGGCAGCGTCGGCGATCTGCGTCCGCCGCACATCGGTGCGCTGCCGCCTTTGAGGTTTCTTTGACACTCCCGTTCTCTTCAAGGTCATCGGATAGCCCCAACGCGCATCATACTATTGGCGTGACGCGGACTGCAACACCACACGGAGTGCCAGCAGCGCTATCCAAGGCCGGAACACGACGACGCTCACATTGCTGCGCCGCGCCCTGGATATGGAGCAGCGATCGTGCGAGGCGCAGTGCCTGCTGCTCTACAGTGATCTGATGCCCCAGACGACCGCGCCTATTACTACTTCAACGATCAGAAGCACCAGCGCTGCGATCCATAACGAGAGGGTCTGCCCAACCCGAGCGTCCATGGGCAGCAACACCAGGCCGAGGACAAATACTCCGACTCCTCCGCAGAGCGCACCGATGCCGGCACCAAAGCCCAGTGCAAGGCCCCACGTGGCGCCAGCTCCGCTGCCGAAGAGCGCAAGCAACGCAGAACCGCAGACCACTTCAAGGAGGCCCGCAATAGCTCTTTGCCATCCCGATAGCCGGGTCGTCGCCTTGGGAGCACCTATCCGTGGAGCCATACCGCTCCCCTCTCCCGCAGTCCTGTTGACCGCCTCACATAGTAAGTATATGATTACTTGCATACTAGCATGCATCGGCCGACCAGTCAACCTGTCGCGACATCCACCGGCACAGAGTGATCCTGGAGCGCTCATGGGAAACGTGCCCTGAGCGAAACAGATAGCGGGATAGAAGTTGTGAGAGACGACCTTCTGCAGGCCTCAGCCATAGCTGCGGTCGGCGTGGTCGTGGTGATGGTCGTCCTCACCATCTTGATGCTGGCCATCATGATGATGACCCGACTCACGTCGGTCAGGAACCAGAAGGAGAGACGAGACATGGGGATTCACGGTGGGTTTGGGGAGGACGGACCACGTGAGGAAGACGTTGCTGCCATAGCTGTCGCCGTGGCGCTGGCGATGGAGCAACAGAAGGCGGGCAGGATTTGCCAAGATGACAAGGCCTCCGTCTCGCAGCCCAAGACCGGCCGGTGGCCAGCTGCAGGCAAAGAGCGATTGATGAGTTCCAGACAGGAGGCCGGGCGGAGATGGGGAAGACGCCAGGGATAGTCCGCCATGGCTGGTGCAACGCGATCGAGACAAGGAAGCGAGTGACCAAGCGCAAGAAGTGCTGAAACGGCCGTGCCACCCCTAATGACCGAGACGCGAAACAGGGACAGACAGGGACATGACGCTGGAACAGATACTGGCCATGGTCATCTTCGCCGGCATGTTCATTGCCATCATGAGTGGGAGAGTCCACCGCTACATTCCGGCGCTGGTGGGCGCTGCCCTGACCGCCGTGCTGGTCCTTGCTCTGATGGAACCGGACAAGCTGTGGCACGTCATACGGCTCTACGACTTCGTCGATTCGCACTGGTGGTACGGCAAACATGCGGCCGAGGCCGTGACCCAAGCAGCCTCCGGCAGTGAACCCGAGATTGGCGGCGTGAACTGGCAGACCATGATCTTCATCGGTGGCATGACGGTCATGGTGGAGGGAATGGGGGCCGCGGGCTTCTTCCGCTGGCTATGCTTGCTCGTGGCCAAGGTCGTCAAGTACCGGGTCACCCCAATACTCATCGCTTTCATGCTGCTCTCGGGGTTCCTGTCGATTTTCATAGACAGCATCACCGTGATGCTGTTCCTGGCTACCGCGACCATCGAGCTGGCCCGCCTGCTGAGATTCGACCCGGTGCCAGTGATAATCGCCGAGGTGTTCGCCTCTAATACTGGTGGCAGCGCCACCATGTCCGGAGACCCGCCCAACATCATCATAGGCACTCACTTCAACCACACCTTCGCGGACTTCGCCTCAAACACGGGGCCGATAGCCTGGGCCAGCATGATCGCGGTACTGTCTCTCTTCTACCTCTTCTTCCGCAAAGCCCTCAGGCAGCAGGCACCAGACAGCCCGGTCAACTCGCGGGATCAGTACCCTCGGCCGAGTGAGGCCATCCACAACCCTCGCCTCTTCATGTTAAGCACAGCGGTGTTCCTCCTGATCGTGGCACTGCTGGTGACCCATGCCCAGACCGGCCTGTCGGTCGGCCTGATCGGATGCATAGCAGCGGTGCTCACCCTCTGTGCCAGCGCCCTTGCCCTCAGAGACCAGCTGTCCCATATTCTGGCGGGTGTAGACTGGCGGACCTTGTTGTTCTTCTTCGGGCTGTTCGTCTGCGTGGGTGGACTGGAGGCCACCGGCGTGCTGGAGATGTTGGCCGAGCGCATCGGTGACGCATCCGGTTCCAGCCTGATCATGGCCATGACTCTCATCCTGTGGATCTCTGCGTTCGCCAGTGCCATCGTCGACAACATTCCTCTTGCGGCCACGATGCGGAGTGTTATCGGAACGCTGGCGCATTCTCTGGCACCCGGGGCCCAACAGCCGCTGGCCTGGTCGCTGGCTCTGGGCACCGATACCGGCGGCAACGCCACTCCCATCGGGGCTTCAGCCAACGTGGTTGGCACTGCCATCGCAGAGAAGGAAGGGTATAGGATCAGCTGGGGCAAGTACTGCAAGTATGCCATTCCAGCCACTGTGCTGGTCGTTGGCCTGTGCAACGTGTATCTGATCTTGAGATACGGATGAAGCATTCGACGGAGACGGGTGCCTTGACCAAGAAGCCATGGAGGGCACAATCTCGGGTCCGGCAGTGTGCTGCTCACCTTGCTCGGCACTCAGGCCCAGGACTGACGCACACGGAATACCGATCGGGCCGAAGGACGGTCCGCTTTGAGTGCTAGAGAACGCCTGAGGAAGAGCCTCCGCTCTCTCTGGACCAGGATCAGAGGGTCAGAACCGATTATGGCCACGACCCTGGCTGTGGTCACTGGGCTTCTCGCCGGTCTGGGGGCAGTTGGCTTCAGGTACATGATCAGGGGCTTCGGCTGGCTGTTTTTCAACAGGGGAGCTCATCTCCTCGAGTTCCTAGGGGACTACTACGTCATCGTTCTGCCTGTCGCTGGCGGCCTGCTGGTCGGCGCCATCATCTACTTTCTGGCTCGAGAGGCCAAAGGCGAAGGCCCACCCGAAGTCATGGAGGCCGTGGCCATTGGCGGAGGACGGATCCGCCAGCGCGTTGCCTTGGTGAAGTCCCTGGCATCGTCGATTTGCATTGGGAGCGGCGGATCGGTCGGCCGTGAGGGCCCGATGGTCCACATTGGAGCCTCCATCGGCTCCACTATCGGCCAACGGTTCAATATGTCGGAGGACTGGACCAAGACACTGCTCCTCTGTGGCGCCGCCGGCGGGATCTCCGCCACGTTCAATGCGCCTCTTGGCGGCATATTGTTCGCTCTGGAGATAGTAGAGAGGAAGTTCGTCGGCCGCAATTTCGCCTTCATATTGGTCAGTTCGATTGCGGCAGACCTTCTGGCCCACAGCTTGCTTGGCTCTGACCCTTCATTCGTCATTCCCGATTACAGTATGTACAGCTACTGGGAGATACCCGCCTACATTGCCCTCGGGGTTCTGGCTGGACTCGCTGCCGTTGCCTTTGGGCGTTTCTTCTTCTTGTGCCAGGACTTCTTCAAAGTGACACTTCACAAGGTCCCTGGTTACGCCAAGCCGGCCATCGGTGGCCTGACTGTCGGTGTCATAGGGTTCTTCTACCCGTACATCTTCGGAGTCGGCTACGGACGCAGCTACGGACCGGGAGGCGAGTTGACCTCACTCGGCGGTGCCGACCTGGCCCTGCTGGGCCAGATCGGCTTCTTCACGCTGCTCATATGGATGGTCCTGAAGATAGTGGCCACTTCGGCCACCCTGGGAAGCGGAGGCAGCGGAGGCGTGTTTGCGCCCTCACTGTTCATCGGCTCGATGCTCGGTGGAGCTTTCGGACTCGCGTTTCACGACGTGTTCCCGGCCGTAGCCGGCCCCGTACCCGACGCCGCCGGATCATATGCTCTGATCGGTATGGGAGCCTTCTTCGCCGCTGTTGTGCACGGGCCAATGACGGCCATCATCCTCCTGTTTGAGATGACCAGGAACTACAACCTGATCCTGCCGCTGATGACTGCGGTGATCGTGAGCTACGCGGTTGCCAGAACCTTGAACCGAGAGTCCATCTACACTATGGGGCTTGCACGCAGGGGAGTCGATATTCACAGGAGAGCGCAGACAGATGCTCTCGAAGCGGTCACGGTGGGCGAGGTGATGACCCGCGATTTCCCCACCGTCTTGCCTTCGACTACCCTCCCCCAGCTTATGGACCGGTTCCACGAGTCGGGGCACCATGGTTTCCCGGTGGTGGATGAGTGGGGAGACCTCTACGGTATTGTCACGTTGGAGGACGTCGAAAAAGCTACGCCTCACAAGGATTTGCCCCTCACCATTGCGGACATTGCCACCAGGTCACCGGTTGTGGCCTATCCGGACCAGTCCGTCAAGGAAGCCCTGGGCCAGCTTGGCGGTCGTCATGTAGGGCGCATCCCGGTTGTAGACAGGACCTACCCAAACAGGCTGTTGGGTGTGCTGCGTCGCCGCGACGTCGTCACCGCCTATGTTGAGGCAATGTCAGCCAAACCTGCCAGGAACAGGGTGACCTGACGCCTTCATGGCGCGATTCGTACAGCATTGGCTCCGCCAGACGCCTGATTCCGTCTCTGGGTGCGCTGGTAGCCACCAGTGCCGATAATGCAAGCTAATGCTGACTTACTTGTTCCAGGGAGCCTGAAGGAGAGGAACCTGACGAGGAACCTGACCCTGAAACCGGGCAGCCGGGTCTGGTAGAATGGGCCTGGGGGCAGTACATGGCGCCCGTTCTCAAGTCGGTTCTACTTTCCAGCCAGGTGCGGCTTCCGTATGCGGAGCAGGGAGACCCGGCGGGTGTTCCCGTGGTGTTCCTGCACGCCATCGGAGACTCCTGGCGTGCCTTCGAGCCCGTTCTGGCCCACCTCCCTGAGTCCATCCACGCCTTCGCCCTGACGCAACGAGGCCACGGTGACGCGAGCCGCCCCGCGACGGGCTACCGCGTCCGTGATTTCGCCGCCGACCTGGCCGCGTTCATGGACGCAGTCCAGCTTGAGGCCTCCGTCATCGCCGGCGGCTCCAGCGGCGGCTTCGTCGCCCGGCGCTTTGCCATCGACCACCCCAAGCGCAGCATGGGGCTCGTGCTCCTGGGCTCACCCGCCAGCCTGGGAGACAAGCCGGCTGTGCAGGAGATGTGGGACTCGACCGCATCGAAGCTGACCGATCCGGTGGACCCGGGCTTCGTGCGCGGGTTTGCGGCGAGCACCCTGGCCCGGCCGGTACCACAGGGATTCTTCGAAACCATAGTGCAGGAGAGCCTGAAGGTCCCGGCTTTCGTGTGGAGAGCCACGCTCGCGGGCCTGCTGGCAGACGACTCCCTGGGGGAGCTGCACCTGATCAAAGCGCCCACCCTCATCATCTGGGGCGATCGGGATGCGATCCTTCCCCCAAGTGACCAGGAGGCGCTGGCGGCAGCCATACCGGGCTCGCAGCTCGTAGTGTACCCGGGGGCCGGACACGCCTTCTACTGGGAGGAGCCCGACCGGGTGGCATCCGATCTGGTGTCCTTCATCGAAGCCCGCTGAGGTTGAGGTCAGGCCCGGCGACCGTAATTCCTGGCGGTGCTCTTCTTGAAGATGTCGTAGGTCAGCAATGGAAAGACCAGGTCGTACCCGTAGGGGTGCTTGTTGTTGATCAGTCTCTCGAAGTCCTTCTGGTTCATGAAGCCGGGCCTCTCGATGGAATGCACCATCTCGCGCAGGGACCCGGTCATCATCCAGGACTGGAAATCCCTCCAGAAGCCTGAAGACCCCTTCTTCTCGTGGATGATCCGGCCGGCCGACTTCTGCCTCAGGATGTCCTTCAGGATCGGCTTGAGCTCGGTGCCCTTGACGTTCCTGACCTGGGGGGACACGCTCTTCACCAGGCGTATCATGTCCTGGTCGTAGTAGAAGGGTATCATCACCAGTCCGACCGAAGAGAAGAAGGTCTGGAAGCTGGCGGAGGTGTTGTAGGCGGCTGCCAGGGCGCTGATGTCATGCATCTGCTCCAGCACACAGTGGCTGGTCATGGCGCCCTGGGCGACGCTGCGCCGGTAGTCCAGGGCATCCAGGACCACCCGATCGCCCAGGAAATGCCGCACCGTTTCGATGGTGGTGTACGGGATGCCCGCGCTGTTGACCGGGTTGAAGAACCCGGCCGGGGTGCGCAGACAGCGGTATGAGGCGGGCATGCAGGCATACCTGAGCACGTCCGGCACCCCCCCCAGCTTCTTGCGGAACAGGGGCGTGCCGAAAAGCCTGACGGACTCAGTGACCACATAGTGGCCGGGAAGTCTCTTCCGCCAGTTGGAGTTGTTCGCCGCCTCGACGTTGTCGATATCGATGCCGTAGAACGCGTCCCCACCCATACCCATGAACATATGCATCTGGGGATAGTTGGCCGCTATGTGCTCAGCCAGGGCCAGCTGCCCCGGATCGTTCTCGGCTTTGAGGTTCGGCTGGGCCATGGTCTCCACCGCTCTGACCAGGAGGGCAATGTAGTCCTTCTCGTGCATGTCCAGAAAGGTATGCTCCGTACGCAGCACCTCGCTGGCCACCCGGGCATAGCCCACCTCGAACTGGAAGCCGGTGGCTTCCCACGTCAGGCTGAAGCTCCGGGGGGGCTTCCTCTCCGGCGTGTGCTGCCCGATCAGCACCTGAATGACCGCTGAGTCCACGCCGCCTGACAGCTCGTTGCCGATTTCACCCTTTCTTCCGTCTATCTCGCGGGCGTAAGAGCCCATGATGCGGGAAAGCTCTTCAAAATAGTCTTGGCACTGGGCACCATCCAGGTGGTCGTATGCCGGCGTCTCCGGCGGGCAGAACATGTCCCGAACGTGCTTCACCTCCAATGCCCCGTTTCGCCAGCACAGTATCTCGCCGGGGAACACGCGGAGTATGTCCTTGAAGTGGGTCATCGGCCCCGGGGCAATGCGGTACATGAGATGCAGGGGGAGCGCCTTCTCGTTGAGGCTCACTTCATCAACCAGCCTCAGCATGACGCGCATGTCGGTGGCACACAGGACCCCGCCCTCCCACGGCGCGTAGTAGACCTGCGAGGTGGCCATGAATGTGGGAAAGACCGCGAGGCCGGGTTCGCGCCCGTCGAACCGCACCAGGTAGCCGTTTCCGGAAATGGATCCGGTCTCAAAGCGATCAGGAGCAAACCGGTCATCGCCGTTCTCGTCGATGGCGAGGGGTTGCGCCTCCGGCGAGCGAAGGAAGCCCAGCTTCAGATACGTTGAGGAGCCGTTCTCCCTGACCTCGCCCTCATTGGTGTAGTAGAAGCAGGACTCGTTGTTGGGGTAGGTGACCACTGTGGGGACTATTCCGAGCCTGTCTCCCAGGAAACCGGTCAGCCAATTGCGGTCACGGCGGGTGACCCCGAAGAGCGAGAGGAAGCCTTTGTTTGCCCCCGGATTCTGCATTAGCTGCACCTTTCCGGCCCTGCGTTTCCGCGGGGCCTGGAGGGTCGGCTGCGCCTGGCCGGCAGGGCCGCGGCCCGTGTGTGCCGGCGATTGATTCTAGGGCCTGGGGCGCCGCACCGTCAAGACTTTGCCCCGGCAGCCATTTCCATGCATGCTCCACTCCTGCCGGAACCATACTGATGGGACGCTGGTGGAGGAAGAGTGGGAACGGGCCACCGGCTGGGGATCAGCGAGGCCCGGCTGCCGGGCGCCTGGGCTCCAGGGAGGGCGGGGAGTCGGAGACCTCCGCCTCCGGGTCGAACTCGAACTTGCTGACGGTGAACAGCTTGATGCAGGCATCTACGGCATCTGCATCGTAGAGGGTGCCCTTGCCCATGGCGATCTCTTTCATAGCGGCGTCCACGCCCAGGGCCGGGCGATGGGGGCGATCGGACAGCATGGCCTCCACCACGTCCGCCACGGCTATGATGCGGGACTCCAGGAGGATGTCCTCGCCCTTGAGGCCCAGGGGATAGCCCGAGCCGTTCATCCTCTCATGGTGCTGGTGGACGATGTCGGCGATGGGGCAGAACATGTCGATGGTGCTGAGCACCTGGAACACTGCGTCGGCATGCCCCTTCACCGCCGCATATTCGGCCTCGCTCAGCTTGCCGGGCTTGTTCAGGATGTCGGCGGGGATGAACACCTTGCCAAAGTCATGCACCAGGGCGGCCAGCCCGATGATGGCCACCCGGGTCTTACCCAGGCCCATCTCGCGCCCGATGGCGCAGGCCAGCTTCCATACGCGGGCCTGGTGCCGGGCCGTGTACGGGTCCTTCTTCTGCACCACCGACTGTATAGACCCGATGGTATCCTCAAGCAGCGTGTTGAGCTTGACGGAAACGTCCTTGAGGACCTCTTCGTCCTCCACATAGGAAGAAACCTGGCTGTGCAGGATCTGGTCCAGGCGCGACGGCTCACCCGCCGGCGCGGCCGCGCTGTCCCCGGACTTCCTGCCCGTCGCGACATCCTTGACCAGCGCCAGCAGCTCGGCGTTCCCGCAGGCCGCAGCCCGCACCTGGTAGCTGGAGGTCCGGCCGCTGCGCTCCACGCGGAGATCAATGACCTGCACCTCGCCTGTCCGGGTGAAACCGGCCATCAGGGCTTGGGCCTGGCGCCCCAGCTCCCGGCTCAGACCCCCCATCGCATCCTCCGGCCGATTCTCCCCGCCGGAACGGCCGACGGCATCCGCCAACTCGGCCGTCGGGATGACCACGATGGCACCGCGGTCGTCCATTACCGAAACGGAGCCGTCCGGCTGCAGCCTGATGCGAAAGACACGGTCCGAGACCACCCGCAACAGGGCCTGGAACTCCGGTTCGGTCCAGGGCAGCCCGACGGAAGCTGTCTTCGTGTCCCTGGCGACCCGATCCCGCGGTGCGGGGGGCGTCTCCGAGACAACTACGTGGTGAGTCTGCTTGGTCATGTACATATCACAGGTGCCGATTACGCGGTAAATCATAAACCACGCCAATAACAGCGCAGTCTCATTCCACGGACGAGTTGTCACAAAATCACTTCGAACCCCGTCCGGCCCCGGGCCGCGGCCGTGACGGGCGACATCCGCCCGGCCAGAGGCCGGAAACCCCTACCGCCACCGCCAAAACCCGTCCCGCCGGCAAAGGAAAGCAGGCCAATGCAGCGACGCCCGGGTCGATGAGAGGTTTCTGTGATCGCCAGGCTCCCGTCTGAGACCTCCTGGTAAACCATGGGGACCACAATGGAGTCTCGGAGTATCTGGGGGTATGCCATGACGCTACGCCGCCGAACAGCGCTTGCGGTACTCGCAGCGTGTGCTGCGTTTGTCCTGATCGTGCTGGTCAATGTCCAGGGCAACCTGGCGGCCACCGCCGCCGATCTGGAGAGGCAGCAGGCGGTCCATTCGCTGCAGCTGGCCTCGAATACCCTGTACCAGGACGTGAACACCCTCAACGCCACCGTCGGGGTCTGGGCCCAGAGGGATGACTCCTACCAGTTCATGCAGGACGGCAACGCGGAGTTCGTCACCTCCAACCTCAACTCCGCGGCCCTCCTCAACCTGGATGTTGATTTCGTCGTCTTCATCGATCCCGACGGCCAGGTCTTCTATTCGAAGGCAGTTGCCGCGCCTGGCGGCGAAGAGGCCTCGCTTCCCTCCGGCCTCACACAGTTCGTGACCGGGGACGGCGTGCTGGCCAGGCACAGCAGCGAGACCGGCAGCGTTTCCGGATTGCTGTTCCTCCAGGACGACCTGGTCATCGCGGCCTCGCAGCCTATCGTCACCAGCCAGCGCCAGGGCCCGATGGCCGGGGCGCTGATCATGGGCCGCTACCTGGACGAGTCCGAGGTGCAGCGGATGTCCGTGCTGACGGGCCTGACCCTGGAGATTCACCGGGTCGACGAAGCGGACATACCCGATGACTTCCAGATGGCCCGGTCCACCCTGACCCAGATCGACAACACCCTGATCAGGGCCCTGGACGGCCAGACGATGGCCTCCTACATGCTGGTGTCCGAAATCAACGGGAGCCCGGCCTTTGTCCTCCGCGTCAGCGAGCCCCGGGATGCCTACGTCAGAGCCCAGGCAGCCGGCCAGAGGGCTCTCGGCCTGCTCATTTGCCTGAGCGTGGCATTCGCCCTCATCCTCATCCTGGGAATCGATGTGCTGGTGGTCTCCCGCCTGCGCCGCTTCCGCAAGGGGGTTGAGGCAGTGGCCCAGGGCCAGTCCCTGTCCGAGCGCGTGGCCATCGGCGGCCGGGACGAGCTGACCGCCGCGGCCGAGGTGGTCAACCGGACCCTGGACTCCCTGGAGCGCTCTCAGCGCGAGCTGGCAGAGAGCCAGGCCAGGAACCGGTCCCTGGTGGAAGCCATTCCGGAGCTGCTGTTCCGCATCAGCCAGGACGGGGCCATCCTGGAGATCAGGAAGCCCCAGAAAGTGGCCTCGCTCAAGGACAATCACGACGGCGTCGAGGGACACAGCCCGAAGGACGAGATCTTCGACATGATTCCGACGGAGATACAGCACATCGTCATGCCCCACGTGGCCACGGCTCTCGAGTCCGGGCAGACCCAGGTCTTCGAGTTCCAGATGTCGGTTGACGGCAACATGTCCTACTACGAGGGCCGGGTGCTGGCGAACGGCTACGGCGAGGCCCTGGTGATCGTCCGCGATATCACGGACCAGAGGCGCACCGAGGAGTCACGGCAGAACGTCCATCTCCTGAGGGAGATCCACGACCGGGTCAAGAACCACTTGAAGCTGATGCGGTCGTTCCCGGACGCACGCCTGCGCCAGGCCTTCAACCCCACCCCGGAACCCAGGTTGGCGACCGAGAGCCAGCCGCAGGATACGGCGGCACCGGGCGGGGAGCCGGCTCCGCAGCCTGAAGTGCCCGCCGAGGACAGGCCGCAGGATACCGTGGCGCCGGCTGAGACCCAGCCGCAGAACTCCGACTTCGTCGATGCCGTGCGGTCCTCGAAGAGGAACTGAACCTGGCCGCACCGGACCGCCGGCCCGGAGCAGAGGGGAAGAAGATGAGAAGGTCAGCAGGCATCGTCTCCAGGAGAGGCCGGAGGGTGCTGAGGACCATCCCGGCCATAGGTATCACACTTCTGCTGGCTTTGGTCCTGGTGGCCGCCATCAGCAGCGGGCAGGCTTACGGGGCAGACACGGGGTGGTGCGACCCGTCAGCCTACGTCAATTCCGGGTGGACGAACCCCAGCTACGCTTATACCAGCAACGACCAGTACGCAGACGCCGACAACGATGGCGACATCGTGCAGTACTACAACTTCGATATCCCCACCATCCCCTCCGGCTCCACCATCAACGGCATAGCGGTCAGCATTGAAGGATACCGCTCCGGCGTCCTCTTCTTGGTGAACGCGCGACAAGCCGATGTCTCGCTCTCATGGAACGGTGGCTCCTCCTACACCTCGGGCAGCGAGGGCCTGAAGCGAACAGACATGCAGACAGCGGAGACCACTGAGACTCTTGGCGGGGACGGCGGGGACGCTGCGGACGACTGGGGAAGGACCTGGTCCGACACCGAGTTCACCAACGCCAATTTCCGCGTGAGGCTGGACGCGATCGCATCCGGCGAGCTGAACAAGCATCTGTATATCGACCAGGTGCAGGTGAGGGTGCACTACACACTGCCGACCACGACCACCAGCATATCGGCAGACCTGAGCGACCCCATAACCTACGGCGACAACATCACCTTCACCGCCACGGTCACCGGGTCGGCCGGCTCGAACACGCCTTCCGGCACCGTGACCTTCATGGACGGGGCCACCACCCTGGGCACCGGCACCCTGAGCGGCAGCGGCCTGACCGCCACGGCCACTTTCTCCACTACAGCTCTCACCGTGGGCACCCACGCCAGCATCACCGCCGTGTACGCCGGCGACTCCAACTTCAGCGGCAGCACCTCGTCGTCCATCAGCCGCACGGTGAACGCCAAGGCGCTGACCATCACGGCCAGCAACATTAGCAAGACATACGGCGATACCTATGCCTTCGCCGGGACCGAGTTCACCACCTCCGGCCTGGTCAACTCCGACACGGTCACCAGCGTCACCCTGACCAGCGCTGGGGCCGCAGCTTCGGCCACCGTGGCCGGCAGCCCCTATTCCATTACCCCCAGCGCCGCCGTGGGGTCCGGCCTGGCCAACTATTCTATTGGCTACTCCGATGGCTCGCTGACGGTGGGGCAGCGTGACCTGACGGTCACCGCCACCGGGGTGAACAAGGTCTATGACGGGACCACCTCGGCTACCGTGATTCTGAGCACCGACGCCCTGGGCGGGGACGATGTGACTGCCAGCTACGGCGGGGCCACCTTCGCCGACAAGAACGTCGGCGCCGGCAAGGCCGTCAGCGTCACCGGCATC